>CAZOKL010000025.1:8912-25326 GCA_964580305.1 uncultured Bacteroides sp. | reverse complement strand
AGGATGAAAAAGTTTGTCGGCAGGCTGCCGACGGTCGTCAACAGGTCAGACTGAAACCGTCGGCATCGTTCAGCACCGGAAACTTCGTCCGGAAAGCTGCCAGCCGGTCCATGTCGAGCGTTGCGCAGACGACGTCCTCCTGATTCTCCTCGGCCACGGCCATCACGCGGCCGTAGGGGTCGACGGCCTGGCTGTGACCCGCATACGCGCAGGCGGGGTCGGAGCCGATGCGGTTGGAAGCCAGCACATAGCACTGGTTTTCCAGGGCGCGGGCACGCAGGAGGGTGTCCCACACGGCGATGCGCGACGTCGGCCAGTTGGCCACGTAAAGGATGGCGTCATAGTCGGCACGGTTCCGGGCAAAGACGGGGAAACGCAGGTCGTAGCACACCTGGAGCAGGAAGCGGACGCCGCGAAAGGTGACGACGACGCGCTCCGTCCCCGGCGTGTAGACGCGGTCTTCGCCGCCATAGGTGAAAAGGTGGCGCTTGTCATAGGTCGTGATGCCCCCGGGGGTGACAAAGGCAAGGCGGTTGCGGTGACGGCCTCCGTCAGTGACCGGCAGGCTGCCCGCCACGGCGGCATCAAGCTCCCTGGCGCGCTCTTGCATCCAGCGCAGTGTTTCGTCGGCGGCATCGGCCACTCCCGGTGCCTCGGGGTGCATGCTGAAGCCCGTGGCAAACATTTCGGGCAGCAGGTAGAGGTCGCTTGCCGGGGCCTGACGGAGCCTGCGGGTGAGGTTTGCAAGGTTGGCACACGGGGCCTGCCACCGGATGTCGGCCTGCATCACGGCGGCACGCAGGGGAGTGGTTGAGTGGTTGTTCATGGGGCGGTTGTTTTCGGGGGTTAGCGTTGGTGTTTCCTGAGCAGGCCAACCATGAGGCGGGCCGCCTTTTCAGAGGCTCCCGGTTCGCCCAGCGTCTGGATGATGCGGTCATATTCGGCCTGCATGCGCTGCCGCCCGTCTTCGTCGAGCAGGCAGGCCAGCTCGCGCTTCATGTTGTCCACGGTCATGGTGTCGGCCACCAGCTCGCTCACCACTTCATGGCCCGCAATCAGGTTGACGAGCGAGATGTATTTCACCTTGATGATGTGCCGGCGCAGGAAGGCGATGACTTTTCCGATGGGGGTGTGATAGCACACCACCTGCGGCACGCGAAACAGCGCCGTCTCCAGCGTGGCCGTGCCCGATGTGACCATTGCCGCGCGGGCATTGGCCAGCAGGGGATAGGTCTGCCGGTGGACAATCTTCACGGGCGTGCCGCGGGTGAATTTGTCATAATAGAACGGGTCGATGCCGGGCGCACCGGCCAGCACCATCTGATGGTCGGTGAATGCGGATGCCGCGCGTATCATGTCGGGCAGGTTGTCCTTGATTTCCTGCTTGCGGCTGCCGGCCAGCAGGGCGATGATGGGCTTGTGCGGGTCAAGCCCGTTTGAGCGGATGAACTCTTCGCGCGTCTCCACGTAGTTGCGGCGGAAACCGGCCACGGCATCCACACACGGGTTGCCCACGTAATGGACGGGATAGTCGTGGCTGCGATAGAAATCCACTTCAAAGGGGAGGATGGAGAAGAGTTCGGCCACATCGCGCTTGATGTTCTTGATGCGATAGGTTTTCCAGGCCCATATCTTGGGCGAGATGTAGTAAAAGGCCGGTATGCGCGTGTGTGCCTTGAGAAATTTGGCGATGCCGAGGTTGAATCCCGGGTAGTCAATCAGGATGACGACGTCGGGCTGCCAGGCTGTGATGTCTTTCTTGCACAGGCGCATGTTGGCAAAGATGACGGGCAGGTGGATGAGCACCGGGACGAATCCCATGTAGGCCAGTTCTCGGTAGTGCTTCACGCGCGTGCCGCCGACGCCCGCCATCAGGTCGCCTCCGAAGAAGCGGAATTCGGCTTGCGGGTCTTCGTTCCGCAGGGCCTTCATCAGGTTTGAGGCGTGGAGGTCGCCCGATGCTTCCCCCACAATCAGGTAATATTTCATAGGGTTAAAACTTCAAGTTCCATTCTTTCATTCGTTCCATCATCTCATAGGCCGTGATGTCAATCTGCACCGGGGTGATGGCCACGTAGTCATGTTTCAAGGCCCATGCGTCCGAGTCCTCGCCCATCTCCATACGCTGGAATGAGCCCGTCAGCCAATAGTAGTTGGCCTTGTAGGGGTGTGGGCAGGGAATCCACTCCTTTTGCCATCTTCCGCGTGTCTGCCGGCAGACCTTCACGCCCTTGAAGGCAGGGGCCTGGGGAAAGTTCACGTTCAGGCAGACACCCTCCGGAAGCCCGTGTTCCAGAATTTGGCGTGTGATGCCCTGCACGTAGGGCGTCAGCGGTGCGAAGTCGGCATCGGCGTTGTGGTCGCACAGAGAGAAACCCACGGAGGGGATTCCCTTCATGCACCCTTCAAGCACGACACCCATCGTGCCGGAGTAGTGCACGTTCACGGCCGAGTTGTCTCCGTGGTTGATGCCCCCCACCACCAGGTCGGGCGTGCGCCGGAGCACGGCATGCAGGGCAAGCTTCACGCAGTCCACCGGTGTCCCCGAACATGCGTATGCCGTCAGTCCGTCCTCTTTTTTAAATAATGTATAACGCACGGGAGTGGCCACCGTGAGCGAGCATGCAGCCCCCGACCGGGGCGCGTCGGGCGCCATCACCACCAGTTCGCCCACGGGCCGCAACATGCGTATTAATTCGTTGATACCTTTGGCCGTAATGCCGTCGTCGTTTGAGATTAATATCAGGGGTTTCTCTGTCTTCATGATTTGTGAGTTGGTTTGCAGGGCAAAAATACGAAAATTAGGGCGCAAGGGAATGTCCGTGACAGAAATTTCTTAATCTGCGTGAAAGCACTTGTTCGGGAATGGATATAATTGGAGAGAAATCTCTATATTTGCAAATTCAAGAAGTGTATGCAACTTGATTTAGAAAATTAACATAAATGGGAAAAATCATTGCTTTAGCCAACCAAAAAGGTGGCGTCGGAAAGACAACGACGACAATAAATCTTGCAGCATCCCTGGCAACACTTGAAAAGAGTGTCTTGGTCATTGACGCTGATCCGCAGGCAAATGCGTCTTCCGGCTTGGGAGTGGATTTGAAAGAAGTCGATTGTTCCATCTACGAATGCCTGATTAACCAGAAAGACATCAGGGAAGCCGTTTATACGACCGACATTGAGGGGCTGGACATTGTGCCTTCACACATTGACCTCGTGGGGGCTGAAATTGAAATGATACAACTGGAAAATCGCGAGAAAGTGATGAAGAAACTGCTTACTCCGATGAAAGATTTGTATGATTATATCTTGATAGACTGTTCCCCCTCCCTGGGGCTTATCACTGTCAATGCCCTCACGGCTGCCGACTCGGTGGTGATTCCCGTCCAGTGTGAGTATTTTGCACTTGAGGGCATCAGTAAGCTGTTAAACACGATAAAGATTATCAAGTCCAAGCTGAATCCGGTTTTGGACATTGAGGGCTTCTTGCTGACGATGTATGATTCGCGCTTGCGTTCGGCCAACCAGGTCTATGACGAAGTGAAGAATCACTTCCAGGAGCTGGTGTTCCACACCGTCATCCAGCGTAATGTGACTCTGAGCGAGGCTCCCAGCCACGGCATACCCGTGATTCTGTATGACGCAGAGTCGAAGGGCGCAAAGAACTATTTGTCACTGGCCCAAGAGATTATTAAACGAAACAGTAAATAGAAGTTACATGGCAGTACGTAAAAAGTTTGCTTTAGGACGCGGTCTGGATGCACTCATCTCCACGGAAGAGGTGCACACGGGTGGTTCTTCATCCATCAATGAGGTGGAACTGTCGAAGATTTCAGTAAATCCCAATCAACCCCGGCATGACTTCGACCCGGAAGCCATGCAGGAACTTGCAGACTCCATCGCTGAAATCGGCATCATCCAGCCCATCACCTTGCGCAAGGTGGATGAGGATTCCTATCAGATAATTGCGGGCGAACGGCGTTTCCGCGCCTCACAGATGGCCGGACTGACCACCATCCCTGCCTATATCCGCACGGCCGACGATGAGAATGTGATGGAGATGGCACTCATCGAGAACATCCAGCGTGAAGATTTGAACTCCCTCGAAATAGCTTTGGCCTACCAGCATCTGTTGGAACAATATGAGCTGACCCAGGAACGCCTGAGTCAGCGTGTGGGCAAGAAGCGTACCACCATAGCCAACTATCTGCGTCTGTTGAAGCTTCCGGCTCCCATCCAGGTGGCCTTGCAAAACAGGGAAATCGACATGGGGCATGCGCGGGCTTTGTTGACACTGGATGACCCGAAAACACAAATCAAGATATTTGAAGAGATTGTGAAGCATCATTACTCCGTGCGCAAGGTGGAGGAGATGGTCAAGGCACTCACTGAAGGCGAAAGCATCAAGAGCGGTGAGAAGAAGATTACGGCCCAAGGCTCCAAGTTGCCCAAGGAATATGATGCCCTGCGGATGCATCTTTCTGACTTCTTCCAGACGAAGGTGCAGATGTCATGCAGCCGCTCGGGCAAAGGAAAAATCAGCATCCCGTTTAACAATGAAGAGGAATTGGAACGCATCATGGAGATGTTTGACAAGCTCAAACCTCAAGAATAAAAGTCAGCATAGAAGCGTATGAACCAGACATGTTGCTCCCGGAGGATTATGATGTGTTCAGTCATCATGCTTTTGTTGTGTGCTGGCCGGATGAAGGTGCTGGCGCAGAGCGTGGTGCCTGATTCGCTTGTCGTGGACACTTTCGTGACGGACAGTTTGGTGAGGATGCAGGAATTGCAGATGGAGGCTGTTGAAGCTCCCATTGACACAGCCAGATTGTTTGCCGAAAGTGACTCCATCAGCATGGTGAAGACATCGCTTCCTGAAAGGAAACGTTGGGTGCCTGACCCCAAGCGTGCCACATGGTTGGCATTGCTGATTCCGGGTGGCGGACAGATTTACAATCGTAAGTATTGGAAGCTCCCGATTATCTACGGAGGGTTTGTGGGATGTGCTTATGCCCTGTCATGGAACAGTCAGATGTATTCCGACTATTCTCAAGCCTATCTGGACTTGATGGATGATGACCCGAATACGGATAGTTACAAGGATTTTGTGTCGTCCAATGTCGATGTGGATAGTAACAAGTCACAATATGAAACCATTTTCCGCAAACGGAAAGACTTGTATCGCCGCTATCGTGATTGGAGTATCTTTGCTTTCATCGCCGTTTATGCCTTGTCTGTCATTGATGCCTATGTGGATGCAGAATTGTCAAACTTCGATATTTCCAGAGACATTAGTCTTAGAGTGGAACCGACAATCATTAACAGTGGCAATAATAATTTTACGAATAGCAGGAATTCCAAACTGAGCATTGACAAGAACACTTCGGTTGGCTTACAATGCAGATTAAGATTTTAAAATAATATGAGAAAGATATTTATACTCGCTTTACTCGTTTCCTCAATGAATCTCTTCGCACAGAAGAGCATTACCGTGCAATCTTCTACAGGAGAAGTTGCAGAAATTGATATACCTGAAAACATGATACTGTCTGTCGACAGCCTGCTTTCCGATTGGCATGCGAAAAACTATCTTTCTGTGCCGGTCGGTGACTGCGGCAACGAGGATGTCAACCCCGTATATCCGGATTCCATCTATATAGACCGTCTGTCGCGCATCCCGACCATCATGGAGATGCCCTACAATGAAATCGTGCGCAAATTTATCGACATGTATAGCGGGCGCTTGCGCGAGTCGGTTTCATATATGCTGGGGGCTTCCAATTTCTATATGCCTATATTTGAACAAGCCCTGGATTTGTATAATCTGCCTTATGAGTTGAAATATCTTCCCATCATCGAGTCTGCCCTCAACCCGAAAGCGGTGTCAAAAGCCGGTGCTTCCGGACTGTGGCAATTCATGTTGGGCACGGGTAAACTCTATGGTTTGCAGACAAACAGTCTCATTGATGAACGTCGTGACCCCGTCAAGTCCACCTATGCTGCTGCCCGTTATTTGAGTGACCTCTATGCTATATATCATGACTGGAACCTGGTGATTGCAGCTTATAATTGCGGGCCTGGCACTGTCAACAAAGCCATTCATCGTGCCAATGGGGAAACAGACTATTGGAGCATATATAATTATCTGCCGAAGGAAACACGGGGCTATGTGCCGGCTTTCATTGCGGCAAATTATATCATGAATTATTATTGCGATCACAACATCTGTCCGATGAACACAGAGTTGCCTTTGACGACTGATACTATTCACGTGAATCGGGATTTGCATTTTCAGCAAATTTCAGACTTGTGTGACATTGATATGGAATCGCTTCGTGCGTTGAATCCACAATATAAGACAGAAATCATTCCCGGAAACAGTGGCAGCTGCATATTGCGTTTGCCGCAGGTTTCCTTGACTGCTTTCATTGATGCTAAAGACTCTGTTTACACCCATCGTGCAGCTGAATTGTTTACCAAGCGTAGACAAGTTGCAGTGAAACAAGCTGGTAACAGTACGACCGGTGCCCAATATTATAAAATTAAAAGTGGGGACACTCTCTCCGGAATTGCAGCAAAGTTCGGAACAAGTGTTAGCCGCTTAAAAAGTTTAAATGGCATACGCGGCAGCCGTATCACAGCAGGAAAGTCTATCAGAGTCCGTTAACCTTAAATTTGAGAGCATATGGAAGAACAGTTGCAGACCGAAGAAAGGCAGGAAGAAGAGCAGATAAATGCGGCTTTTCAAGACCTTTTGAACTGCTATCTTGCGACCAAGCATCGCAAGAAAGTGGAAATTATCACCAAGGCGTATAACTTTGCCAAACAGGCTCATAAGGGTGTTAAGCGCCGTTCCGGCGAGCCATACATTATGCATCCCATTGCGGTGGCTAAGATTGTTTGCACGGAGATAGGACTGGGCTCTACTTCCATTTGTTCTGCTTTGTTGCATGATGTGGTGGAGGATACGGACTACACGGTGGAAGACATCGCCAATCTCTTTGGACCGAAGATTGCGCAAATCGTGGACGGACTGACCAAAATATCGGGTGGCATCTTCGGCGACCGTGCTTCAGCACAAGCGGAGAACTTCAAGAAACTGCTACTCACCATGTCTGATGACATCCGTGTCATCCTCATAAAAATGGCTGACCGTCTGCACAACATGCGTACGTTGGGCTCCATGCTGCCCAATAAGCAATACAAAATTGCAGGCGAGACGCTCTACATCTATGCCCCCTTGGCGAACCGGCTCGGATTGAACAAGATTAAAACAGAACTGGAAGACCTCAGCTTTAAATATGAACACCCGGAGGAGTATCAGCAAATCACCGACAAACTGGCCACCACCCGGGTTAGTCGTGATGAAGTGTTCAAAGAGTTTACTGACCCCATCCGTTCCGAGATGGACAAGATGGGTTTGGAATATGAGATAAAGGCGCGTGTCAAATCGCCTTACTCCATCTGGAACAAGATGCAGACTAAGCATATCACCTTTGAGGAAATATACGACATCCTGGCTGTGCGCATCATCTTCAAGCCAAAATCCATGCCCGAAGAGCTGAACGAATGCTTTAATATTTATGTGGCCATCTCTAAGATTTACAAACCTCATCCCGACCGTCTGCGCGACTGGGTGAACCATCCCAAGGCTAACGGTTATCAGGCGCTGCACGTCACCTTGATGAGTAACCGTGGGCAGTGGATAGAGGTGCAGATTCGTAGCCAGCGTATGGACGACGTGGCCGAGCAGGGATTTGCCGCCCACTGGAAATACAAGGAAGGTGGAGGTGGTGAAGACGAAGGCGAACTGGAGAAGTGGTTACATACCATCAAGGAAATCTTGGACGATCCGCAACCGGACTCTATGGATTTGCTTGACACCATAAAGCTGAATCTTTTTGCTTCTGAGATATTTGTCTTCACGCCGAAAGGGGAAATCAAGACAATGCCTGCCAACTGCACAGCACTTGACTTCGCGTTTTCCATCCATACTTTTCTGGGAAGCCACTGCATCGGGGCGAAAGTCAATCATAAGTTGGTGCCGCTGAGTCACCGTTTGCAAAGCGGCGACCAAGTGGAAATTCTGACATCCAAGGCGCAGCGCATTCAGCCTTCGTGGGTGAACTTCGTCACAACAGCAAAGGCTAAGACGAAAATCATGGCCATCATCAGGCGCGAACAACGTCAGGCACAGAAGCTTGGTGAAGACGTGTTGAGCGAATTTTTCAGAAAGGAGGATGTAGAACCAAACAGTGTCAACGTCGACAAACTCCTGGCCCTGCACGACATGACACGCGAAAACTTCCTCGCAGCCTTGGGACAGAAGACTCTCATGCTGGGTGATGAAGATCGCAATGCTCTGAAGGACAAAAACAATAATCTGAATTGGAAGAAATACACGAAGTATATTTTTCCTTTCAACCGGAAGACGAAAGAGTTGCCGGCTCCCCGACCACCAAAGAAATCGGAACCGGTGGCGAACATCGACAAAAAGAAACCAGTCATCCTCACGGAGGCAGGTATTGGAAAGGATTTCATATTGGCGAAGTGTTGCGAGCCTATTCCCGGAGATGATGTGCTCGGCTTCCTGAACGAAAATAACCGCATTATCATCCACAAACGTCAGTGCTCCATTGCAACCAAGCTCAAGAGCAGTCAGGGTAACCGTATTCTGGCGGCCGAGTGGCACACGCATCGCACGAAGGCATTCACGGCGACCATTCAGGTGAAGGGCATCGACGACTTGGGGTTACTCAACGAAATCACTCAGATTATTTCACGGCAGTTTAATGTGAACATCCACAAACTCACCATTGAAAGCAACGAGGGAATCTTCGAGGGACGAATCGAACTGTACGTTTACGATGTGGACGACGTGAAGACTCTTTGCGCATCGCTGCGTCAGTTAAAAAACATTCAATCCGTCACGAGGGTATGACCCCTCCCCTCGGTTGTTCCGGAATTCCCGGAACAACCGAGGAGGGTATTGGTCACAGCTCATCCCATGTGGGAGGTGTCACACCCAGAAGGTGGCGGACAAAGAAATCAAAACGCTTATGTTCGCCGTAAGTTTCGCCCATTGTGTGGTGCGCACCGGGGATGACCACCAGTTCGAAATCCTTTCCCGCCCGGATGAGGGCATTGGCAAGTTGCATGGTTGAGGCCGGGTCGACGTTGTCGTCCAGTTCTCCCACCACGAGCATCAGCGGACGGCGCAGCAGGTGGGCATTCTCCACATTGGAACACTCCGCATACGCTTTGCCGACGGGATATCCCATCCACAGCTCATTCCACCAAATTTTATCCATGCGGTTGTCGTGGCAACCGCATGCTGAGTAGGCTGCCTTGTAAAAGTCAGGGTAGAGCAGGACGGCATTTGTCGACTCTTGTCCGCCAGCTGAGCAGCCATAGATGCCCACGCGGTCGATGTCCATGTAGGGATATTTTTCAGCCGCGGCGCGTATCCAGGCAATGTGGTCGGGTAACCCTGCATCTTTCAGGTTCTGATAGCACACGTTCTCGAAGGTGCGTGAGCGAAAAGAAGTCCCCATGCCGTCGACCATCACCACAATGAAACCCAGCTCTGCCAGTGAGGTCATGTAACCGTCGTATGGGTGGAAATCTTTTGGCACATACTGATCACCGGGACCTTGGTAAATGTATTCGATGACGGGATACCGCTGCGAAGGATTAAAGTTGGTCGGACGGATGATGATGCCCCACATGTCGGTCTGTCCGTCGCGCCCTTTGGCAACGAAGGTTTCTGGAGCCTTCCATCCCTCAGCTTCGAGACGGCTGATGTCGGCCGTTTCGAGGGGCATGACAATTCGACCCGTTTGGGCCTCGCGCAGGACGGCGACCGGAGCACGGTCAACCATCGAATGGACATCGACCAGATAAGCCATGTCGGCTGAGAAGGTCGCCTTGTGCATGCCTTCCTCCGGGGTGAGGCACGTGAGTCCCTTGCCGTCGAAGCCGATGCGGTAGTAGCGAATGAGGTAAGGGTCTTCGTCGGGTTGCATGCCGTTGGCGGAGAAATAGATTTGCCGGTTCTCCTCATCGACGCGAAGCACTTCACGCACATACCACTGGCCTTGAGTAATCTGGTGCGTGGGGGATGCGGTTGTCCGGTCGAACATATACAGGTGGTTCCAGTTGTCGCGCTCGCTCATCCAGATGATGTGCTGCCCGTCCTGTAGGTCGTGCCGGAAGTAGCGAACATAGTTCACATATTTGTCGCTCGTTTCTTCAATGAGCGGGCGCACCTCACCCGTTTCTGCAGACAGCTCCAGTACGCGGTAGACCTTGTGCCCGCGCTGATTATATTCGAACGTGATTGCCTGGCTGTCACCGTCCCATCGGAGGCTGTGAAGCTCATATTGGCGGTCGAATAGCCTGGTGGACGGGATGGCAGCTTGTCCGCTCTCGATGTGGAAGATGCATGGCACGCGGAAGGGCAGTTCGTCACCCGGCTTGGCATATTCCTGTTTGTGCAGACGAGGCTGGAGTTGGTCTGCAGGTGAGGACTCAACGTAATAGACGTAGCGTTTCATTGCAGGGCGTATCTTGCAAGATGCCACCTTCTTGCTGTCGGGCGACCATTGGATGTAGGCCGAGTAGTAGTTGCCGGGCGTGCCGTCCGTGCTCAGTTGTCGTTCTTTGCCGGTCGCCAGTTCCCGCACATAGATGTTGTTGTCCTTGATGAATGCGGAGTGTCGTCCGTCGGGCGAAAGTGCAGGCGGGGCCACCTTTTCATCATCTGTCTCCATCCAATGGCGTTGTCTTGCGGGTGCAGGCAGCCGGCCTTCGTTTGTCAAGTGGTTGGGATGGATGGCGTATGTCCACCGGCGGTTGTCGAACACAAAGCGGAGGGTGTCCAGCTCGTTGTTGACTTGCAACTGCTCCAAAGACAGAGATTCCGGTTTCACATTCCGCCCTGAAGCCGAGGACAGTGCCGCGGCCAGGAGCGAATGGTCGAAGAGCGTGTCACGAAGGTGTCGGTCAGCGTTTACACTCACATAGACACGCCCTTCGGGAGTATGGCGGACATACCAGAAATGATGTGTGTTTCCTATCCATTGCGGTTGCACATTCGAATAGTAAACCTTGTCGGAGCTGAATTTCTCTTTCAAGGCATAGGCACGGCGATAGTCGTCAACCGTGCCTTGAGCTTCGGCCATGCTCCTGCTGAAGAGTATGGTCAATGCGAGGATGAGTATGCGGTGTGTATTCATCATATGTTTGTTGTTTTAGTTTATTTCCCATTCATAAAGTCCGGCAGAATTGTCGGCAGGCAGTGTAACTTCCATTTTGACGGCTTTTGTCTTCACGGGTTTGAACCTGACGGTGTTGGCTGTTCCCTTCTCTGTGCCATATTTGTCGGCGTCTTCCACCGGTTGCCATTGCCCCTGTTCATCGCGGTAGAACATTTTCCAGCTTTGGGGCACACGGCATCCGCCCCACGGTGCGTCGTCAAACCAATAGACTGTGGCGCTGGACACGGTCGTTTCTTGCAGAAATTCATAAGCAATCCATTCGGTGCTTCCTTCCTTGGGCCACCAGTGATAGTAGGGTATTGAGCGGTCATTTTCATCCTTCGGGATGAGGCGGTCATTGATGGCCGAGATGGATGTCACCCGGTGAGAGGCGTCAATCTTGCTTTGGGACGCTGCCGTTGCAGGCAGAGTGGGGCGGCAGGCACTCACTTCCTGAGGCAGCCAAACAGCCATTGCACCTGCGCCCCGATGTGCCCAGGCATAATATGGAATCAGAGTCAGTGTCACGTCTGTGTCAATCAACCGGCCGCGGTTGTCATAGCTGAGTGCTTGTGCATCCGTCTTGAGCTGCACGATGCCGCAAAGCAAATCCGGCTTCTCCACCGTTTCGAACTTCGGATTTCTGTTCACAAGGATGCTTTGAATGTCAAAATCATTGTCTGGCCATTCGGCACAATACACCAATGGGCCACGCTCTATGGCGATGCGTCCGCGGTCGGCTTCCACTTTGTTGTTGGCCTTGACCGTGCGTGCTTCCATGTCGAAATGCACTTCCACACGGTCGCCTTTCTTCCAGTGCCGGTCGATGCAGAAATATCCGTTTTGCAGGGTGCTTTCAACCGGTGTGCCGTTGACGCTCACGGCGTAATTCAGGTGCTTGCCGTCGTTGTAGGTATACAGGTTGCTGGGAACCGGCTGATTGCGCACCCATCCCGGGATGCGGATTTTCAAGTTGAACCGTCCGGCCTTGTTTTTCTTGATGATGAGACTGACATCGCCGTCCCACGGATAGCGTGTCGTCTGTTCGATGGTCACCGCTTTGCCGGCCATGTCGAGTTCCGCCGTGTTGTCCATGAACAGATTGACGTAGACATTTCTTTCCTTCACGGCATAGATGTAACCGGGGACGGAAGGAATGAACCGGCAGATGTTCGACGGGCAGCAGGCACAGCCGAACCACGGTTGGCGTTGGTGCTGGCCGATGCTTTCCAGCGGGTTGGGATAGAAAAAGCTGCCTCCGTCAAGCGACACGCCCGACAGGAGCCCGTTGTAGAGCGTGCGTTCCAGCACGTCGTAGTATTTCGATTCGCCGTGCAGCAGGAACAGGCGGTAGTTCACATACACATTGCCGATGGCGGCACACGTCTCGCAATAGGCCGACATGTTGGGCAGCTCGTAGTTCTTGCCGAAAGCCTCTCCGTTGTTGGTTGCTCCGATGCCTCCGGTGATGTAGTATTTCTTTCCGACAATGTTGTCCCAAATGCGGTCGACGGCACGGATGTAGGCCGTGTCGCCTGTCAGTGCTGCCACGTCGGCCATACCGGCATACATATAGGCGGCCCGCACGGCATGCCCGACGGCTTCGTCCTGCTCCGTCACGGGTTTGTGTGCCTGGCTGTATTCGTCGCGTCGGCTGGTGTGTCCGCGTTGGTCAAGGAAGAATTTGGCTTCGTCCAGATATTTCTGTTCTCCGGTGACCAGATAGAGCTTGGCCAGCGCCATTTCTGCAATCTGGTGTCCCGGCACACGCACAAGTTGTCCGGGTTCAGGGCCTATCTCCCGGCATACGCAGTCGGCATAGCGGATTGCAATGTCCAGAAAGTTGCGTTTGCCGGTGGCCTGATAGTGGGCAATGGCACCTTCCACCATGTGCCCCAGGTTGTAGAACTCATGGCTCAGGTCTTCCACCTTTTCCCACCGTTTGCTGCCCGACCATGCGTGGGGATGCACGGGGTTCATGGTGCGGCTGGTGTAGAGATAGCCGTCAGGCTCCTGTGCGGCAGCCACAAGGGCGAGCACGCTGTCGATGTAGTGTTCCAGCGTCTTGTCCGGATAGGTCTGGAGCAGATAGCTGGCGCCTTCTATGGTTTTGTAGACGTCGGTGTCGTCAAAGGGCAGCCCGCCCACACTGATGGTGTCGCTGGGATGGGCCGCACGGACGAAGTTCAGATATCTTCCACTCTCTTCACATTTACTGAAAGCCAGCGGGATGGTCACTTCGCGGCTGGCCTTGAGCCGTTGCCCCCAGAAAGAGTCGGTCACTTTCACCGACGTAAAGGGGACGGGGTCAATCGGGTAGCCGTGCGAGGGCGATTCCACTTGCGCCGGGCTTCCGACCGCGGTGAGTGACAGCAGGCTGATGATGAAACACTTCTTCATAGGTTGATGGGGTTTATTTGTTGCTAAACAGATTCTTGTTCTCATTCGTTGACCTTCCATTCCAGAACGCCGCCCGAAGCACCTTTTTGCAGTTGTGCGGCAATTTTGAGTCCGGTTGTCTTGACGGGCTTGAAACGGAGGTGGTTGTAGCAGTCTTTCTTCACGGTGTAGTCGTCCAGTGCTTCCACTTCTTTCCATGAGCCGTTTTCCTTGTAATAGAGCTTCCAGCTTTCGGGCACGCGGAAGTTTCCGTCATAGTGGTCAAAGTCCAGCCAATAGACATCCACGTTGGACACCGTGTAGGGATGGTCAAACTCGTATGCCAGCGTTTCCAGCGTGCCTTTTTTCAGCCACCAGTAGTGATAGGGTTTGGACGTGTCAGACGAACGCTTGGGTTCCCACTGGTCGTTCACGCCCCATGCCCACGCCTCTGTGGAGGCCGACTCGGGGGCGTCTTTCTGAATGGGAGCCTGTATCATCAGCGTGCGGGCGCGGCTGGCAATGGTGGGTTGCGGTGTGGGGCGCGCATGCTCGGCCGAGGCGGGCACCCACACTGCCATCTGGTTTGCACCGCGATTGTTCCATGTGGAGTAGGGGATGGCGCGGAACGGCACGTCCCTGATGCTTCCGTCGGGCGTCACTTCCTTGGCCGTGCCGGTCAGCACCACGATGCCGTTGAGCAGGTTTGCGTCATAGGTTGCATCCATCGGCGTGCCGTCGGGGATAAACTTGTTGAACACCGTGTGGCCGGCCTGGTCTTTTCCTTCCAGGCAATACACGATGGGGCCGCGCTCGATGGCCAGTTTCCCGAGGTCGTCCTCCACGAGGTCGTTGGCTTTCACGCGGCGCACGTCCATCGGGAGATGCATCTCCACCACATCGCCCTTCTTCCACGTGCGGCTGATGGTGACATAGCCGTCAGACAGGCGCGGGGAGACGCTTTTGCCGTTGAGGCTGATCCGGAAGGGCGCAGCCCGGTCGGTAAACGCATAGAGGTCGGTCGCCACGGGGCTGTCTTGCGCCCATCCCGGCAGACGGAGGCGCAGGGCAAACTCCTGCTCTGTTTCCGGAGTGACGGTGACGGCAATGTCGCCCGTCCAGGGATAGCCGGTGCGCTGTGCCAGCTGCACGCGGTTGTCTGTCGTCGTCAGCGTGGCGTTGCTTTCCACGTAGAGGTTGACATAGATGTCGTTGCCCTGGGTGGCATACACGTAGTTGGGCACGGAAGCCATGAAGCGGGTGACGTTGCCCGGGCAGCAGGCGCAACCGAACCAGTGCTGGCGGCTGTGCTGGCCCATTGACTCCAGCGGGTTGTCATAGAAAAACTTGTCGCCGCTGAGCGACACGCCCGAGATGACGCCGTTGTAGAGCGCGCGTTCCAGCACGTCGGCATATTTGGCTTCGCCCGTGGCCAGGAACATGCGGTGGTTCCAGTAGACGTTGGCAATGGCGGCACACGTCTCGCAATAGGCCGTGTGGTTGTTCAGCTCATAGTCAGGCCCGAAGCCCTCGCCCTGTGCGCGCGAGCCGATGCCGCCCGTGATGTAGAGCTTCCGTCCGGCCATGTTGTCCCAGAGGCGGGTCAGGGCGTGCAGATAGGCCGTGTCGCCGGTGAGCCGCGCCACGTCGGCCACGCCCGAGTAGAGATAGCCCGCCCGCACGGCGTGCCCCACGATTTCATCCTGCTGGAGGATGGGCTTATGGTCCTGGCTGTATGCGCTCAGCGTGTGTCCGTCGGTGCCCCGGCCCGTCTCTTCCACGAAATAGCGTGCCGTGTGAAGATAGTTCTCGTTGCCCGTCACCTTGTAGAGCTTCACGAGCGCCATCTCGATGATGGGGTGCCCGCTGGGGCGGTGCGTCTGCCCTTCGTCCGGGCCGAACACCCGGCACACCAGGTCGGCGTTGCGGATGGCCACGTCGAGCAGCGTGCGTTTGCCCGTGGCCTGAAAGTGTGCCACGGCGGCCTCGTAAAGGTGGCCGCTGTTATAAAGCTCGTGGCTGTTTATCTTCTCCCACCGGCGGGTGCCCCACCAGCCGGAGAGGCGCGTGCAACGGTTGGTGACGCAGGTGGTCAGGTAGCCGTCGGGCTCCTGGGCGGCGGCAATGAGAGTGATGACGCTGTCCAGATAGCAGTCCAGCTGCTTGTCATAATTCACTGCAAGCGAGTAGGACGCGCCTTCGATGATTTTGTAGGGGTCGGTGTCGTCAAACGAAAAATCGCCGCGGTGCTCGCCTTTCTTCAGGCCGCCCGCGATGGCGAAATTGTCAAAACGCCCGTTCTTCTCACATTCCTTGAACGCCGAGGGGATGGAGACCCGGCGGTTGGTTTCGATGCGCGGTGTCCAGAAGCTGTCTTCCAGATGCACCTGGGTGAAAGGCACTTCACAGATGGGTGCGTCGGGCGGGGTGTATGTGCCGCTGCATGCGCTGACACATGAAAGGACGAGGCCGCCCCACAGGAATTTTTGCAGATGTGTTTTCATAAAAAATGGCATTTGCGTTTATTGTTGGATGCCTCAAAGTTAAAATTTTGATTAAGAATGAAAATGTGATGACGTGTAAAATGTATAACAATTGCCGAAAATGAAACACTTTGCTGAAAACAGGAGCTTTTTTGCGGGAAACAAACTCCGTGCGCCTCACCCGCAGGCTTCGACAAGCTCCTGCAAAATGCAGCGGCTCATCTGCATGCTTCGACAAGCTCCTGCAAAATGCAGCGGCTCATCCGCGGGCTTCGACGAGCTCCTGCAAAA
>CAZOKL010000025.1:0-8812 GCA_964580305.1 uncultured Bacteroides sp. | reverse complement strand
GCCACGCTCACCAGCTCATTGCCGTTCTGCACCGGATTCCAGCCGTCGGTGCCTGAGAGAACCTCCTCGATGCCATAGCCCGTGAGGTCATTCAGCTGGCGGCCATAGGGCGCACGGGTTTCGGGGCTTGCGCCTTTGCCGGTGTTTTGATATTCGGCATAGGTCACGGTCTCCTCGTTGCTCTTCTTGCCCCAGTTGTTCCATCCGGCAGGCGAGATGTGTCCGCCCAGTTCGCAGCGGATGAACACGGCCTTGGCATACGGGCGCCACGGGCGGGAGAGTGCCACGCCTTCCACGCCCGGCTCGGCCGTCATCTTGCAGTCATAGAACACGTAGCCATACTTCTGGTCCTTGTCCGTCGAGGGGGCTGTGAGGTAGCCTTGTCCCAGGCTGTGGATGGTGCAGCGGTTGAACACGGCTGTCGACCATCCGAAGATGAAGTCCACCGTGCCCTCCACGTAGCAGTCTTCGTAATACTGGCGGCAGCCCTTGCCATAGGTGTAGAGGGTGTCCTGGTTGCCCAGGAAGCGGCACGCCTTGAAGTAGGCGCGGTCGGCGCTGACGAAGCAGGCCACGGCCTGCCCCACACGTCCGGCCGTGTTGGCAAAGGTGATGTTCTCGGCATAGAAGTCGGGGGCATAGATGTAGAAGGTCGATGAGCCGGAAGTGGACATCTCGTCGCCCAGAATGTTCTTCTTGCTGGCATAGCCGTCGTTCGTGACCACGGCTCCCGCCTGCCCGATGAGGGAGATGTTTATCTTGCACTCGGGCACGATGACGCGCTCCTTGTATTCACCCTGACGGACAAGGATGGTGGTGCGCTTGTTCTTGCGGAAGTCCGGCACGGCGTTGATGGCTTCCTGCACGGTGAGGAAATCGCCGCTGCCGTCCTTGGCCACCACGAAGTCATAGTGGCGGATGTAGGGCTTCAGTGCAGGCACGGCCTCTGCCAGTGCCTCGGCAGCCAGCCCTGCCACGCGGCGCCCGCCATAGACGTTCAGGTGCGTGTTGTCCTGCCGTCCTTTCGGGCAGGCCGGGCAGACGCCTTCCGCAATCCACATGAAGAGCCGTTTCGAGCCTTCGGCCCCCATGCCCTGCACCAGGTCGTGCGTCAGGCGGTTGAGGTCGACGAAGGGCACGTCAAGTTCGGCGGCCACGTTGCGCGGCGAGTCGACGTAGGCCCCGTGTGTGTCGATGAGGCTGTCGCCTTCAAGAGTCTCGCCTCCGGCCTTTTCGAGGCGCAGGTCGTCGTCGGTCACGGCATTTCGGTTGTCATAGAAGTTGCGGCGCACGATGGAGCTGAACAGCACGGGGATGCCTCCCTTTGCACGTGTCTCCACCACGAAGCGGCGCAGGTTGGCGTCAAACGTCGTGCCGGGGTCGGTGTGACGCCCGGAGTCGGGCTTCTCGTCGTTGTGCCCGAACTGGATGAACACATAGTCGCCTTTGCGGATTTGCGTGCGCACGTTTTCCCACAGGCCTTCGTCAATGAAACTCTTCGAGCTGCGTCCGTTCCTGGCGTGGTTGTCCACCCGTATGTCTTCGGTGAAAAATCCGGGGAGCATCTGTCCCCATCCGCGTTCCTGGTTGCCTCCGTCCAGCGGCTTGTCGGCCATTGTGGAGTCACCAATCATGAAGATTGTAGTCACGTCCCGCGTGTCGGTGCGGAACGAGGTCAGCAATAACAGCGCACAGAGCGCCGGGAGCAATTTTGTTTTCATGTTTTGAGTGTGATTGTGTTGATTTTGTTGTGTCAGAAAGGCTGGTTCTGTTTTTCTTTCACCTCCTCCAGCCACGGGAGGTTGAACCGGTAGTAGAAACGGCTGCTCACAAGGTGTATCATGCCGTCGGGCGTTTGCGTGGCGGCCAGATAGCCGCGCGGCTCGGCGTGAGTGGCGTCGGCTTCAAACCACTGTGTCCAGGCACCGGCGTTCAGCAGTTGCTGCCGGCCGTCGGTCAGCAGACGGCGTGTGTCCCACGTGCGGCCCTCGTCATAAGACACGGCGGCATAGAGCCCGTGGCCGCGGAAACGGGTGCCGTCGGGACGGGTGAACCACAGCTCGCTGTCACTGTCGGACGTGCGGAAGGGATGACCGGTGAACGACACCAGAAGCAGCGGCCCCTCCCGCAGGCGCAGCAGCACGAGGCGCTGCCCGCCGTCGATGGGCGGAAGAGTCGAAGCGTGATAGGTCCACGTGCGGCCCATGTCGTCAGAGATGCTCACTGGCATGCGCTGCCGTCCCTCCGCGTCGGTGATGTTGTTGTTGCGGCCCATCGCCATGAGGCGGCCGTCATTGAGCTGCACCACTCCGGCATGGATGCCCGCAATGGTGCTGCCTGTCGCACCCTCGGCAAATTCCGGCAGCGGGGCGCCGTCCCAGGGGTCGGTCCATGTCTGCCCTTTGTCCTTGCTGATGTGGATGGCGGCGCCGTCGCTGCCGCCCGAACCGGCGTCACACGCCTGGACTATCCAGCCCTCGCGCGTCATCATCGTGCCGGCAATGACCTGATGGCGCAGCGTGTGCTCGGGCGCGATGAGGCGGGGTTTTGTCCATGTGGCGCCATTGTCGGTGCTCGTGCGCAGGGTCATGGCCAGATTCCTCCAGCATCCCAGCGCCTCCACGCCGTTGATGTGATAGAGCGTGCCCGCGCCGTCGTTGAGCAGGGCCGAACCGGTCATGTTGCGGTCGGGCACCTTGTAGAACAGGCGGGCCGGTTCCCACTCGCGGCAGCCACGGCGCAGACGTGAGGAGAGGACTGTCAGTTCGCGTCCTCTCTCGTCGTTGGTCGAGAACCAGATGGCCAGCAGGTCGCCGTTGTCACACCACGTGATGGCGGGCTGGTGGTTGTGGCTGTAGAACGGTGTGCCCGAACCGGGCGCAGGCTCTTTGACGTAGACGACGTAGGGCTCGAACACGGGTTCGTCCGTGTGTTGTGCATCCCAGTCGCACACTTCGTGACTGACCGTGGGTGCGTAGGCGTCGGGGATGACGGGTTGCGGCTCGGTGGCCGGATAGTCGGCCTGCACGACGCGGAAGCCCACGTTGTAGCACTTGTCTTCCGGAATCATGGCCGAGCGATTGGCCGAGCGCAGATAGTTTGCCGGTGTGTTGTGGCTGCCGCCGCGCGTCACGCGGAAGTCTCCGTCGGCCGGGCCCACGGGGTCGGTCTGCCAGCCGGGCATGTAGGGCCCATACCAGTCGGCGCACCACTCCTCCACGTTGCCGCTCATGTCATGGAGCCCCCACGGGTTGGCCGGAGTCTGTGCCACTTGCAGCGAGAGGGGTTTCGGGGTGGATGCTGTCACCTGGTTTTTCTCATAGGGTTTCAGCAGTTTGTCGCCCATGTAGAAGTTCCACAGCGTTCCGGCTCGGCAGGCATATTCCCACTCGGCCTCGGTGGGCAGGCGATAGGTCTTGCCTTCTTTCTCTGAGAGCCAGCGGCAGAAGGCCACGGCGTCGTCATGACTCACGAACACCACGGCCTCGTCGTCGCCCCACGAGAATCCGCACTTGCCGCGCAGTTCGCGGTGCTCGGGTCTGAATTGTTCAAACTGTGCGTTGGTCACTTCTGTCACACCCATGCGGAAGGGGCGGGTGATGGTCACCCGGTGCATGGGTGCTTCGTCATGGTTTTCCCCTTCGCCCGTGCCGCCCATGTAGAACGTGCCGGCCGGTATTTCCACGGTGGGAATGAGTTCCTGTGCCTGCACCCGGGCGACAGCCGGGAGGAGGAGCAGGAGTGAATAAATCATGCCCCGGCAGATGAAGTCCTGCCACGGGCGTGCGTTGCGTTTCATTTGCATAGTCCTGAGTTAGTGTTTGTCTTTTTGAAATGAAATCAGTTAGAGTTCCCCGTCGTTGCCGCTTCCTCCTTTCGGAACAGGGGCGGAGAGGGGCTGCCGCTTACGGCCTCCAGCCGTCCTCACGCGTGAACACCGCTTCGAGCGTCACGGCGTCGGCCTCCTTTTTCGTCAGCTGGCGGCTCCACGTGACGCGTTCCTTCACGTCGGCGCCCTGGCCCGTGTTGTTGCACTCGGCATAGCGGGCTGTCTGTTCGTTGGCAGGCTTGCCCCAGTTGTGCCAGCCCTTGCCGACGATGTGGCTGCCCAACTCGCAGTTCATGAAGAGCGTGTAGGCATACGGACGCCAGGGGCGGCCCAGATAGACACGCGTCACGGAGGGGTCGGCCGTCAGGCGGCAGTGGTTGAACACGTAGCCATATTTGACGTCCTGCGGCGTGGAAGCGGCCGTGACGTAAGAGTCGCGCTTGCTGTGCAGCGTGCAGCGCTCGAACCACGCCGTGGAGGGACCGAAAATGAAGTCGGTTGTCCCGTCGATGTAGCAGTCTTCGAAATAGAGGCGCGTGCCTGCCACGCCGGTGTAGACGGTGTCCTGATTGCCCAGGATGCGGCAGTTGATGAACTTCAGGCGGTCGCCTTCCGTGTGCAGTGCGACGGCCTGCCCCTTCTGGGCGGCATTGTTTTCAATGGTGATGTTGCGGAACGTGATGTCCGAGCCTTCCACCTTGACGGTGTATGTGCGGAAGGTGCCCATCGGTGTGCCTGACTCGGGCAGACGGATGTTGGCATGGTCGTCATAGGTGATGATGGTCTCGTCGCGGTCTTCACCGAGGATTTCCACGTTGGTGAGCCAGGAGGGGACGATGACTTTTTCCTTATACGTTCCTCGCTTGACGAAGATTACTTTGTGATAGTCCATGAAAGCGCGGCAGTCTTCGAGCGCTTCCCAAAGGGTGCGGAACTTTCCCGAGCCGTCGCGTGCAACGACGAGAGTGTCGGGCGTGTCGGTGGCCGCGAATGTCGCGGTGCACACCATCAGGCTGACAAGCAGCATGCAGAGTTTTTTCATAGCGGTAAATATGTTTGCAAGTGAGTGTGATAAATCTGTTTGAGAGTGTTTTTTTGATGCAGATGGCACGTATGGCGCGGTTTTTCTGGTGATTTGTTCGTCTCTGAAAAGGCCAAATCATCACCGACCCTTCACCCCGTGCAGGCGTTCGCGCTCCAAACTGGCATTGATGAAGGGGCCCACGGCCTTCGGGTCGTTGGCGCGGATGGTCTCGTGGATGTAGTAGTCATAGTCTCCCGAGCGATAGGGCGTGCCGCCCAGTCCGGCCACGGCGCAGGTCTGTGTGAGGCTGACCACCCCGTCGTCGTCCACCTCGATGAAGTGGTCGAGCACGCCTTGGTAGCCCCGTTCGGCCACGTCGAGATATGACTTGTCGATGAGGCCCAGCCGCACTCCTTTGTATAATGTATAGACAAACATCACGGAGACGGACGATTCAAGGTAGTTCCCCTCGTCACCGCTCCGGTCGATGACCTGATACCACAGTCCGCTGTCCTTGTCCTGCCAGCGTGCAATTTGTTTCACCACATTGTCCAGAATGGCCGTCACGTCGTTGCGTCCCTCTTCGTGGGGCGGGATGAACTCCAGCGCGTCGACGAGCGCCATGGCAAACCATCCCATTGCACGTCCCCACGTGTGGGGCGACTGTCCGGTTTTCTTGTCGGCCCAGGGTTGTTTGCGGGCCTCGTCCCAGGCGTGGCGATAGAGCCCTGTGACCGGGTCGTAAGTGTGCCGGGCACAGACGGTGAACTGGCGGATGACGTCGGCATAGTCCTCCGGCCGGTTGTTTCGGAAAGCATATTCGGCATAGAAGGGCGAGCCCATGTAGATGCCGTCGAGCCACATCTGGTTCGGATAGACCAGCTTGTGCCAGAATCCGCCTTCTTTCGTGCGCGGTTGGCAGGTGAGTTGTGCGCGGAGCAGGTCGAGTGCGCGTTTGTATTTGATGTCTTTTGTCTGTTCGTAAATGCGGAAGAAGATTTTACCCGTGTTGATGCGGTCAAGGCTGAGCTCGGAGGGGCGGTAGGTCACGATGCTGCCGTCGTCGTGCACCATCGTGTCGCAATATTGCAGTGCGTAGTCATAATAGCGTCGGTCACCGTAGGCATCATAGAGGTTGAGGAAAGCTCCCAGCTCCACGCCGTGGCAGTAGTCCCACTTCAGACGTTTCTGGAAGTCGAGTTGCCAGGCTTCGGGGCAGCGTATCATTTCCGACTCGGCCATGCGCACTGACCAAGGAGCCAGCAAGTCGACTCTCGGCTGTGCTAAAGATGTTAAAGAAACGGCAAGCATTCCGCACAAGAACACGAATGATTTCAGGAGTTTCATGGTAAAAACAATTATAAGAATAGTTGCAAATGTAGAGATTGCATGGCGTTTATGTAAGAATTTGGCTTTAATAAATTAAAAAAGAAAGCATTTTCATAGTTGTTATTCATTAAGATGATGTACCTTTGGGGCGCAAATCTCGCAAATTTATTTAAAACAATAAAACCTGAATTAGTATTATGAGTACATTACGAACAGACAAGATGACCAATTACCGCTGGGTGATTTGTGCCATGCTTTTCTTCGCCACGACGGTGAACTACATGGATCGCCAGGTGTTGTCACTTACTTGGAAAGATTTCATTGCTCCTGAATTTCATTGGACAGACAGCGATTACGGCAATATCACAGCCATTTTCTCCATTGTATATGCAATAGCGAATCTTTTTGCCGGACGTTTCATTGACTGGATGGGCACCAAGAAGGGCTACCTTTGGGCCATCGGTGTGTGGTCGCTGGGTGCTTGTGCGCATGCCCTCTGCGGATGGGCTACAGAGCACACCGTGGGTGTCAGCAGTGCGGCCGAAATGATTTCAGTTGGCGGTGCCACGGCTTCCACAATCGCCATCGTCAGTGTTTATTACTTCATCGCGGCACGCATCATCCTCGGCTTGGGTGAGGCCGGTAACTTCCCTGCTGCCATTAAGGTGACGGCCGAATATTTCCCGAAGAAAGACCGTGCGTTTGCCACTTCTATCTTCAATGCCGGTGCAACGGTCGGCGCATTGGCTGCTCCCGTGAGCATCCCGCCCTTGGCGCGTTACTTCCAGTCCATCGGTGTGGGCAACGGTTGGGAAATGGCCTTTATCGTCATTGGTGCGCTGGGTTTCGTCTGGATGGGCTTTTGGCTCTTCCTCTATAAGAAGCCGCATGAAAACCGCCTCGTGAACAAAGTTGAGCTGGCCTACATCGAGCAGGATAAGGATGACGAGGCTGCAGCTGCCAAGTCAAAGGCTGAGAACGAAAAGCATGAGAAGAAACTCACTTTCTGGCAGTGTCTGAGGTTCCGCCAGACATGGGCTTTTGTTGTGGGTAAGTTCATGACCGACGGTGTGTGGTGGTTCTTCCTCTTTTGGACGCCGGCCTACATCTCTGACGTGTATGGATATTCTTCAGACAGCTCAACTGCTCAACTGCTCATCTTTGTGCTCTATGCCATCACGATGCTTTCCATCTATGGTGGCAAGCTCCCGACTATCATCATCAACCGCACGGGCAAGAACCCGTACGCAGCTCGTATGCAGGCAATGTTTGTCTTTGCTTTGTTCCCATTGCTCGCCTTGCTGGCACAGCCGCTCGGCAGCTATTCCTATTGGTTCCCTGTCATCATCATCGGTATTGCCGGTGCGGCACACCAGTCTTGGTCGGCCAACATTTTCTCTGTTGTAGGTGATATGTTTCCCAACAGCGCCGTGGCCACCATCACGGGGCTCGGTGGTATGGCCGGTGGTATAGGTTCGTTCCTCATCAACAAAGGTTCTGGTACGCTGTTTGACTATTCCGCAGCTACCAACATGGCGTTTATGGGTTTTGAAGGCAAGGAAGCCGGTTATTTCATCATCTTCTGCATCTGTGCCGTCGCTTACCTTATTGGTTGGACCATCATGAAGATTCTCGTACCGCGCTACAAACCCGTCGTAGTGGAATAATCTTTTTAAGTGGTTAATAATTGAAACCCCGCAAATCCCTAATATGGGTGGAGCGGGGTTTTTCTTTTGCATAGGCTTTAGTATTCCGTCTTGTCAGCCTTTTTTGTCCAGTCATGAAAGGCTTGCAGGGCCTCATCACGCAGCAACTCCTGCGACAAGAGACGGCGTTTGTCCGGCGCGAGGGCAATTTCCTCGTAGATAAACGAATCGTCAAAACCGATCCTGGCCGCATCGTGCTTTGTATTGCCGTAATACATCCTGTCCAAGTGTGCCCAGTAGATAGCACCCAGGCACATGGGGCACGGTTCGCACGAGGTATATATCTCGCATCCCTCCAGATTGAAAGTGCCCAGCTTTTCGCATGCTGTGCGGATGGCACTCACTTCGGCATGTGCTGTCGGGTCGTTGTTAGCCGTCACACGATTCACGCCTGTGGCAATGATTTCGTTGTCGCGCACGATGACGGCTCCGAATGGTCCTCCACCATTTTTTACGTTTTCGATGGAAAGTTCGATGGCTTTCCGCATGAATGATTCTTTCATATAGTCTGTTTGTCAATAAAGGAAATAAGATGTTTTAATGTGATGTAAAGTTAGTATATATTTGTGATAAAGTGATTTAAACTTATATTGTAATCTTAAATGCATGATAAAATGTAATGCACAACGTGAAATCGAATTATTAATACGAATAAATATAAAAAAAGCCTGCTATGTTCGTATTAATGGCATAAAGCTGCCTTGATTTGCAAAATTTTTTCTTCAATTGTTTGCAGAATCAGAAAATAGCATTACTTTTGCAGCACTTTTAAAGAACTCAAGTGTTTCAATAAAGAAAACAAGGAGAGGTGGCAGAGTGGTCGATTGCGGCGGTCTTGAAAACCGTTGTGCTGCGAGGCACCCGGGGTTCGAATCCCTGTCTCTCCGCTGAAAGTAAAAATAAGGCATTCAAATAAGCCTTCAG
>CAZOKL010000024.1:20121-25473 GCA_964580305.1 uncultured Bacteroides sp. | reverse complement strand
TACGAATCAATTGTTATCTACGAAGTTTGGCATTGCTTATGATAAAAAGCCTGTTACTTTGAAAGGTGTGTATAAATATGAGGCTGGAACAAATTATATTGATGGCTCGGATGATAGTAACATCCTGCAAAACACAGGTGACATTGACCAAGGTTCTATCATTGGTGTGCTTTATGAAGCAACCGACGAGAATGGCAATGAGGTTACTTTGACCGGTGAAGACATCAATGACTCTGAATATCGTGTGGCTGTGGCTGCGCTCTATTGCTCAGACCAAGCCGAATGGACAGAGTTCAGCCTTCCATTTGAAATGCTTGATGGCAAGACCTATGACTCGAGCAAATCATACAAATTGGCAATTGTCTGCTCTTCCAGCAAAGATGGTGCTTATTTCAAAGGTGCAGACGGCAGTACTTTGTGGGTAGATAACCTCGAAGTTGTTGGTGAAATAGTAGCTGCTGAATAAGCTGCAAGTATAATATAAGAGCCGTTTCAAACGCACATAAGCAGACGTTTGAAACGGCTTTTTTGTGTTTTGTGGCAATCACTTTTGCGGGTGCGGGCTGAAGTGTCGGCCTGATGCTTGCGAATCACTTCATCCGTTTTTCATCCCACCCTTTTTCAGCGCCTTGACGTCCAGCCCGGTGGGGAACTGGAACACACGCAGGCCGAAACGGGGAAGGACAGCCAGGATATATTCAAACACCTCAGACTGAAGCGTTTCATAAGGAATCCATGCGCGATTGGACGAGAAAAAGTAGAACTCCAGCGGGAGGCCTTCGCCCGTGGGCTGGAGCTGGCGTATCATGAGCATCAGGTCTTGATTGATGCGCGGATGGTGACGCAGCCAGTCGGTGAAGTAGACACGGAAGGCCGTCAGGTTTACCAGCTCGTTCTCTTCCTTCAACGGGGCAAACCATTCTTCTTTCTCATAGGCGGCACGCTCCTCAGGTGTGCAGAAGCGAACACTCTGCATGTCAATGTTGAGCGAGCGTTTCACCCGGCGGCCGCCGCTCTCCTGCATCACGCGCCAGTTTTCGAAGGTGTCGCTCACGAGCGTATAGGGCGGGATGGTGGTCACGGTGTTGTCCCAGTTCTGCACCTTCACGATGGTCATGTTCACCTCCTTCACCACGCCGTCAATGTCCAGCTTGGGTATCTTAATCCAGTCACCCGGGCGGAGCATGTCGTTGGCCGACAGTTGCACACCGGCCACCAGGCCGACGATGGAGTCCTTGAAAATGAGCATCATCACCGTTCCGGCTGCACCCAAAGCCGTGAAAAGAGCCAGCGGCGACTTGTCAATGATTACACTCACAATGCCGATGACGCCCACACAGACAACGATGACCTTGAGCATCTGGTAGACACCCTTCAGCGGGCGGTTGCGCAGCTCCTCGCGCTGGTTTGAAAGCTCATAGAGCGACGAGATGAACGCCGTGAAAAACTGAAGCGAAATGATGATGAGCCAGATGAGTGTGGCGCGTTGCAGGAAGTTGAGCCACAAGGGGATGCCTTGAAACGCCAAAGGCAGCAGGGCATAGAACACCACTGCGGGGATGAAACGCGAGATAATCCGCAGCACGGTGGGATTGAACAGATAGTCGTCCCAAATGAATTTTGTCTTTTGCACCACCTTGGTCACCAAGGGGATGAACACTCGCCGGCAGAGCAGGCCCACGAGATAGGACACCAGCAGGATGCCCAGCACCCAGAGCAGGCGATGCATCAGGGTCATGGACTCCTCGCCCATGCCATAGCCTTGCTGGCGCAGCCAGTTGTCAAGTGATTGGAATATTTCTTCGCTCATGACAGGTTTTCAGTTTCTTGTTGCCCGCAAAGTTATGCGTTCTCTTCCGTTTGTCCAAACGGTCGGCCCGCCCAAGGAGTCTGCAATGGCGGCAAACGGGGCCTCCTTTCCGCCCCACCTTGCCATAGAGGGCGGACGAAGGCGGAAAGGAGGGCAGGGAAGAGCGCACTCTATGGCGTGGTCAGCCCCCATAAACGCCGCCCTTGCATGGCGTGTGGAGAGGAGGCTCGTTTGTCAACATCCATGTGAAACCGGCAAAGAGGTAAACTTCCCCCGGCGGTGTTTGTCTGCCGTTTTCTTTTCGCACATCCGGTATTTTTCCGTAGATTTGCCTCCCGATTACATGTTTTTGACCGATGGACAAATATATCTTCGAACTACGCATGAAGGTGCGCGACTATGAGTGCGACCTTCAGGGCATCGTCAACAATGCCAACTATCAGCACTATCTGGAACACACGCGCCACGAGTTCCTCGCCTCCACGGGCATCAGCTTTGCCCGCCTGCACCAGGAAGGAGTCGACCCCGTGGTGGCACGCATAAACATGGCTTTCAAGACTCCTCTGCGCAGTGGCGACGAGTTTGTGTCGAAACTCTACTTGCGCAAGGAGGGCATCAAGTATGTGTTTCATCAGGACATTTTCCGCCTGCCCGACATGAAAGTCAGCTTGCGGGCCACGGTGGAGAGCGTATGCGTGGTGGACGGGCGGCTGAGCACCAGTGCGCTGTTTGACGAAACCTTTGCACCCTACCTTGCATGAGTGAGCAGGAAACCATAGCCATGCTGGCACTCGGGTTCACGCCGGGCATCGGCGTCATCAGTGGCAAGAAACTTGTCGAGCGGTTCGGGTCGGCCACCGAAGTGTTTGCCCGTCGGGAAGAGTTGCCCCACCTTGTTTCGGGCTTCCCGGCCCACCTTGCCGAGTCGCTTGCCGCCCCCGGCGCTTTTGAACGTGCCAGACGCGAGTGGGAATTTGCCTCCATGCACGGCATCCGCTGCCTGTGCCTGAACGACGAAGCCTATCCGTCACGCATGCGTGAATGCGCCGACGCGCCGCTCGTGTTGTTCTATAAAGGCTCGGCCGACCTTAATGCCCTGCACATGGTGGCCATTGTGGGCACCCGCAACATCACCGACTATGGACGCACGCTCTGCACACGTTTCGTGGAAGAGCTGAAGGCTTGCTGCCCCGACGTAATCATCGTCAGCGGGCTGGCCTACGGAGTGGACATCTGTGCCCACCGTGCGGCCCTGAATCACAGGGCTGACACCGTGGCCGTACTTGCCCACGGGCTGGACCGCATCTATCCCTCCCAACACCGTGCCGAAGTCTCACGCATGCTCACCCGGGGCGGTGTGCTCACGGAATATCCCTGCGGCACATCTCCCGACCGTCCGAACTTTGTGCGGCGCAACCGCATCATTGCGGGCATCTGCGACGCGACGGTGGTCATCGAATCGGCTGTTAAGGGCGGTTCGCTCATCACCGCCGAGCTGGCGTCGGAATACGGGCGCGACTGTTTTGCCTTTCCCGGGCCGGTGGGTGCTCCTTATTCTGAAGGATGCAACTGCCTGATTCGCGACAACAAGGCCGCCTTGCTCCAACATGCCGACGAGCTGGTGAAAGCCTTGCGCTGGGACGTGCCCGAGACTCCGCGACGCCCCGTGCAACGCACCCTTTTCACCGACCTCACTGACGAGGAGCAGGCCGTGGTCGACCTTCTGGGAAAGTCGCCCACGGGCATCCACATAAACACACTGACCGTGCAGACCAACATTCCCGTGCACAAGCTGAGTTCACTGCTCTTCACGCTTGAGATGAAGGGCGTCGTGAAATTGCTTGCCGGGGGCAGTTATCGTCTGATTACCTAATCTTTACGAATCTCATCGCTTATGAAATCAACATTCCTGCAAATCATCCTCCCCCTCATGCTGCTGGCGGCAACCGCCTCCTGCCGGCAGACGAATGCGGGCGACGAAGACCCTTCACGCACACTGACCGTCACCATCGAGCCGCTGCGCTATTTTGTCGAGCAGATTGCCGGCGACCGTTTCCGGGTGAACTGCATGGTGCCCGAGGGCAACAGCCCGGAGACCTACGACCCCACTCCACAGCAGCTTGTCGGACTCTCCAGGAGCCGGGCCTATTTGCGCATAGGCTACATCGGTTTTGAACAGACGTGGATGAAGCGTCTGGAGGCCAACGCGCCACAGATGCAGGTGTTCGACGTGTCACGGGGCATCAGCCTCATCCGTGACGGAGGCCATCGGCACGAGGGACACTCACATGCCGGAGGCGTGGAGCCGCACATCTGGAACTCGCCCGTTAATGCCCGCATCATTGCCCGCAACGTGTGTGAAGCCTTGTGCCGCCTTGACAGTGCCAACACCGCTTTCTACACCGCCCGGCTTGACAGCCTCAACGGCGTGATTGGGCGCACGGACAGCATTGTGCGCTCCATCCTGGCCGAGGGCGTGAGCCGCACTTTCCTCATCTATCACCCGGCGCTTTCCTATTTCGCCCGCGACTATGGACTGACACAGCTCTGCCTGGAGGAAGGCGGCAAGGAACCCTCGCCCGCCCACCTGCAAAACCTCATCCGGACCTGCCGCGAAAGGGGGGTGCGCACGGTGTTCGTGCAGAAGGAGTTTGACAGCCGCAATGCCGAGCTGGTGGCCAAGGAAACGGGTGCCCGCCTTGTGAGCATCAACCCGCTCAACTATCATTGGGACGAAGAGCTCATCCACACGGCGATGCAACTGAAAGTCGCTGACAATCCATAACCAAGCATTAATCATTCATTCATCTATTCTTTTTTCCTATGTCCTCGATACCCATTCTGACCCTTGAACACATCTCGGCCGGATATGAACAGAAAACGGTTCTTCACGACGTAAACCTCACGGTCTATGACCACGACTTCCTGGGCATCATCGGCCCGAACGGCGGCGGGAAGACCACGCTCATCAAGGTCATCCTCGGCCTGCTCCGTCCGCAGTCGGGCAAGCGGACGTTCTTCCGCAACGGTCGTCCCGTGGAAAGTCTCAAGATGGGCTATCTGCCGCAATACAACCTCATAGACAAGAAGTTCCCCATCTCGGTGAAGGAAGTCATCCTTTCAGGGCTGAGCGGGGAGAAGGGCCTGCTGCAACGCTTCACGCCCGGACATCATGCCCGTGTGAAGGAGGTGGTGGCACGCATGGGGCTGGAGGGGCTTGAAGGGCGTGCCATCGGCCAGCTCAGCGGCGGACAGATGCAACGTGCCCTGCTGGGGCGTGCCATCATCTCCGAGCCTGACGTGGTCATTCTTGACGAGCCGAACACTTACATCGACAAGTGTTTCGAGGCCAAACTTTATGAACTGCTTGAGGAAATCAACCGCCAGTGTGCCATCATCCTTGTCAGCCACGACATCGGCACCATCCTCCAGACGGTGAAAAGCATCGCCTGCGTCAACGGCACGCTCGACTATCACCCAGACACGGAGGTGCCCGTGGAGTGGATTGACAAACATTTCAGCTGCCCCATCGACTTGCTGGG
>CAZOKL010000024.1:15786-20021 GCA_964580305.1 uncultured Bacteroides sp. | reverse complement strand
CCACCTTCTCACCTGCCATGCCATAAGGCTCACATGCAACACATTTCTTAAATAAACTTATCAACCGACGAATCGACAAAAGTGGACACACAGGCTCTACGCTTTTCTTTCTATCTTTGCAACTCAGATTTGCAACGAATTCGTAACAAATAGTTTTCTGTTTAATGAAACAATACCGCTACATCAACAACTTGATGGGTTGGTTCACATTCCTCATTGCCGCAGTGGTCTACTGCATGACCGTGGAGCCGACCGCCAGTTTCTGGGACTGCCCGGAATTCATCACAACCGGTTATAAACTCGAAGTGGGACACCCTCCCGGCGCCCCGTTCTTCATGCTGACAGCCAACTTGTTTTCCCAATTTGCCAGTGACCCGTCTGAAGTGGCCCTGATGGTCAACATCATGTCGGCCCTGCTCAGCGCAGGTTGCATCATGTTCCTCTTTTGGAGCATTACGCACTTGACGCGCAAGCTCGTTTGCCCCAACGTGGAGGAGATGACCACAGGCAAGCTCATCACCATCATGGGTGCAGGCCTGGTGGGCGCATTGGCCTACACGTTCACTGACACCTTCTGGTTCAGCGCCGTGGAAGGCGAGGTGTATGCCTACTCGTCACTGTTCACGGCTGTGGTGTTCTGGCTCATCCTGAAGTGGGAAGACTGTGCCGACGAGCCGCACAGTGACCGCTGGCTGGTGCTCATTGCCTACCTGACAGGCTTGTCCATCGGCGTGCACCTGCTCAACCTGCTCTGCCTCTCGGCCATCGTGCTTGTCTATTATTATAAAAAGCATCCCAATGCCGACGTGAAAGGCTCGCTGCTGGCCCTTGCGGGCTCCATGGTGCTCATTGCCGTGGTGCTCTATGGCATCGTGCCGGGCATCGTGAAGGTGGGCGGATGGTTCGAGCTGCTGTTTGTCAACGCGCTTGGCATGCCGTTCAACACGGGTCTCATTGTCTATATCATCCTCCTGCTGGCCGTGCTCGTGTGGGCCATCTATGAAAGCTATGTCTACGTCAGTGCGAAGCGTGCCAACATTGCCTTCCTTGCAACCATCGTCCTGCTGGGCATTCCCTTCTTCGGTCACGGCGCAAAGAGCATCGTGTTCGGCATCATCTTTCTGGGTCTTGTCGGAGCTTGCCTGTGGGGTGTGTTCGGCAAACGCCTGACGGTGAGCGCACGCACACTCAACACGGCCCTTCTCTGCCTGACGATGATGGTCGTGGGATATTCTTCCTATGCAGTCATTGTCATCCGCTCCTCGGCCAACCCGCCGATGGATCAGAACTCGCCGGAAGACATCTTCACCCTTGGCAACTATCTGGGGCGTGACCAGTATGGACAGACTCCTCTCTTCTACGGCCCGGCATACAATTCAAAAGTGGAGCTGAAGGTTGAGGGACAATACTGCGTGCCCGTGAGTGAAGAGGGGGCACCCGTCTACCAACGCAAGGAGAAGGAGTCGCCCGACGAGAAAGACAGTTACGAAATAGTCCGCAACAAGATTGATTACAAATATGCCCAAAACATGTTCTTCCCGCGCATGCATAGCAGTACGCCCGAGCACATCGCTGCCTACGAGCAGTGGTTTGGCGGCTATCAGAACGACCGCGGTGAGTGGGTGAACGGTGTGCAGGGCACGCTCATACCCTATGACGAATGCGGAAACCAAATCATGGTGAAGATGCCGACGATGTGGGAGAACCTGAAGTTTTTCTTCTCCTATCAGGTGAACTTCATGTACTGGCGTTACTTTCTCTGGAACTTTGCCGGACGGCAAAATGACATCCAGGGTCAAGGTGAGCTGGAGCATGGCAACTGGATTAGCGGCATCCCCTTTGTGGACAACCTGCTCTACGGAGATCAAAGTAAACTGCCCGCCGACCTGAAGGAGAACAAGGGACACAACGTGTTCTACTGCCTGCCGCTCATCCTGGGTCTTATCGGGCTGTTCTGGCAAGCCTATCGCGGACAGCGTGGCATCCAGCAGTTTTGGGTGGTGTTCTTCCTGTTCTTCATGACGGGACTCGCCATTGTGCTCTATCTCAACCAGACACCTCTCCAAGTGCGTGAACGCGACTATGCCTATGCCGGTTCGTTCTATGCCTTCACCATCTGGATTGGCCTGGGTGTGGCAGCCATCGCAGACTTCCTGCAACGCCGCAAACTGAAAGCCGCCCCTGCAGCCGGCATCGCCACCATTGTCTGCCTGTTCGTACCCTTGCAGATGGCCAGCCAGACGTGGGACGACCATGACCGCAGCGAACGTTATGTCTGCCGCGACTTCGGACAGAATTACCTGTACAGCATCCAGGAAGAGGGCAACCCCATCATATTTACGAACGGCGACAACGACACATTCCCCTTATGGTACAACCAGGAGACGGAAGGCGTGCGCACCGATGCCCGCGTGTGCAACCTGAGCTACCTGCAAACCGACTGGTATATCGACCAAATGAAACGTCCGGCCTATGATTCGCCTTCCGTGCCCATTAACTGGGAACGCATAGAGTTTGTCAGTGGCAAGAATGAATACATCACGGTGCGCCCCGAAGCCAAACAAGCCATCCTCAACATGTATAATAGCAATCCCGAACTGGCCCGTCAGCAGTTTGGCGACGATCCTTTCGAACTGAAGAATGTGCTGAAGTATTGGGTGCGCTCAAAGAATGCAGACTTGCACTTCATCCCCACCGACACGGTGCACATCACCCTTGACAAGGAAGCCATCCGCCGTTCGGGCATGATGATTCCTGAGGCTTATAAGGACAGCCTGCCCGACATGATGTATATCCCCATCAAGAAGCGTACGCTCTACAAGAGTGAACTGATGATGCTCGAGATGCTGGCCAACGCCAACTGGGAACGCCCGCTCTATGTGGCCATTACCGTGGGTTCCAGCAACCATTTGGGGCTTGACCCATTCTTCGTGCAGGAAGGCCTGACCTACCGCATCACTCCGTTCGACTGGCGTCAGTTCGGCTATCCGCAGGAGGTGAGCAAAGGCTATGTCATCGATTCCGAGAAGATGTATGCCAACCTGATGACGAAGTTCAAGTATGGCGGCATCGAGAACCCTGATGTCTATTTGGACGAGAACATCATGCGTATGGCCGGCACACACCGCCGTCTGTTTGCCATCCTCTCAGGACAACTCATCAAGGAAGGCAAGAATGACAAGGCACTCCAGGTGCTGGAATATTGCGACAAGATGATACCCAACACCAGTGTACCCTATGATTTCCAGAACAGTTCTCTCGACCTGGCAAGGAACTACCTGGCACTCGGCAAGGAAGAACAAGCCAACGTCATTTTTCAAGCGCTGGCAGAAAAGTCGTTCTCTTACCTCCACTGGTATCTGAGCATGAGCAATGCCTCGCTTGCAAACCATATGCAAGACTGTCTCTATCATCTGACCTTAATAGACGAAATTGTGAACAATCTGAACAGCGAAGAGAACAGACCGGTTTACGCTGACGAGTATGCCAAGCAGTTCCAGACGCTCTACGGACAATTCAGCCAACGTATCGGAGCCTGACGCATCATGTTTATCGAACAGCCTCCACGCATCATACGCTGGATATACCCGAAGGCCATCTGGCGAATGGACCCTCACGTGAAAGCCGTCTATCTGACTTTTGACGACGGGCCCATCCCCGAGATGACGCCGTGGGTGCTCGACATTCTCGACCACTACGGCATCAAAGCCACATTCTTCCTTGTGGGGGACAACGTGCGCAAGCACCCGTGTGAGTTCGAAATGATTAAAGAACGCGGTCATCGCCTGGGCAATCATACCTTTAACCACATCCGCGGCTTCGAATGGCTCACGCTGAACTATCTTGCCAATGCCGATAAGGCCAATGAGCTCATACACACTGACCTCTTCCGCCCGCCACACGGACACATGCGCTGGCTGCAATATGAGATACTGCGGCGTCGCTACCGCATCGTGATGTGGGATCTCGTGACACGTGACTACAGTAAGCGGCTCAACGGCAAACAGGTGTTTGAGAAGGTGAAGAAATATGCCCGCAACGGTTCCATCATCACCTTTCATGACTCCATCAAGTCGAAAGAAAACACCATGTATGCCCTCCCGAGAGCCATCGAGTGGCTACAGGAGCAAGGCTATGAGTTCAAGGTGTTTGATTAATGAAAAACGAAGAATGAGACTGCTTTCCTACACCCAACAAATAAAAGCCGAAGCCCTGCGCCTCGGCTTTTCTGCATG
>CAZOKL010000024.1:0-15686 GCA_964580305.1 uncultured Bacteroides sp. | reverse complement strand
TGCGACACAGCTCCCCTGCTCGAACGCTATTGGGCTTGGCGGGGAGGTCTGGGATGGACGGGGCGGAACACGCAGTTCATCATTCCCCATGCCGGTTCGGCCTTTTTCTTAGGCGAAATAGTCATCGATCATCCCTTGGCCTACGACACCCCTCAACGCAATCGTTGCGGCAACTGTACACGTTGCCTGCAAGCTTGTCCCACGGGCGCACTGCGTGCTCCCTACCGGCTCGATGCCCGACGCTGCCTGTCCTATCTCACCATTGAGCATCGCGGCACGATTCCTTCCGAAGCGGCTGTCCGAATGGGAAAGTGCATCTATGGCTGTGACCGTTGCCAGGAGGTCTGTCCGTGGAATCGTTTCTCCCGTCAGACAGAAGAACCTCGTTTACGCCCACGCCCTGCACTGCTCGCTATGCGTCGCACCGAATGGGAAACACTCAGCATTGAGACATATCGTACACTTTTCAAAGGTTCGGCCGTGAAACGAGCCAAATATGAGGGTGTGATGCGCAACATCAGTTGCTGCGCGGCAAATACGGAAATGGGAAAAAAACAATCCTGAATTTTGGAATCATCCTATCTTGTTTTTAAGATGAATTTTTTTATCTTTGCAAAAAGTCCTTAATATTCCTGCGTACCATGAAAAATGAACCATATAATATACGCACCCGCTGCGGCGAAGTCTTGCTTCGCCTTAATACCATGTGAAAGAACGCAGTCATCCCGAAAGAAAACGATGCTTTTTAAGAATAAACAACCTAGAAATGAAACAAGCTTACGACGATCCCCAAAACAAACACGCCCGACTACAAGCGCAATATGATGTCTTGCAACAAAGCTACCAGTCGGCCAAGCAGGAACTTATTGGCCTGCAAGGCAAATATGCTGAACTGAAAAAGGCTTATGATAAACTTCGACAGGAATACGAACACCTACGAAGCCGTGAAAAAAAACTCCTCAACAACAAATCGCTGACAGTCATATCACAGGAACCATCTTTGGAAAACGCATCGGCTTTGCCCGGAGAAAACTTGCAGTGGAACAGCAGTGACGAGTTTCTTTCCCAAGCCATTCGTTTCATCCGTGACAACATGGACAATGCCAACCTGAGCATCGAGGAGTTTGCCAAACAGATGAACATCAGTCGCTCGATGCTCTTCCGCAGGCTCAAAGCCACCACCGGTCTCGCACCTGTCGATTTTGTTCATCGCGTGCGCATCACCTATTCCATAGAACTCCTGAAAAGCGACTATAATTTCTCCCAGATAGCCTACATGATAGGCTTCAACGACCCGAAATACTTCACCAAATGTTTCAAACGCTATACGGGCATGACACCGAGCGAATGGAAAGAAAAGCGTCTGCGAAGAATCAGTAACAAATCGCACAAGAAAATCCTTTCACACAATAGCAGTTACCAGTTTGGCAACAACCTGAGTGAGAATTTGTATTTGTGACCAAATACCTCCTTTCTCAAACAAGACTGAGACGGTTGATATTTATCGGTTAGATTCTGTGTGAAAATGTTTATTTTTAGATGCAAACGGCGCAGACAATGTAGACTATGAATTACTATATTTATCTACATTGCCTGCGCCTAAAACTTTGTTTTTCTACTAAGAATAAAAGTGAAACATTTATCGCCCCTCCATGTATAGCAGTAGCTGACCCATCATCGAGATGGTAGATGGTTTTAGTGTTGGAAGTATCGAGCGAATATATTTTGCAGCTTCATCACGTAAGGTTTTATCCGTACTGTCTTCTGGAAAGAGGCGTGAGAAGTTGAGCAATATCAGATCAAAATCAGTTGCATTCATCTCCGGCTGTTTTTCTTTCAGCAGTTCGAAATAAGCAACCTTATTCTCCCTTGCATAGCACTCCACCAACTCAAAAAGTGGAGCATAAGGATAGTCTTTATCCAATCCGTTGGCAATGATGCCTTGTTTCAAAGTCTCATAGGTCGCTTCATCATATTTACCTTCAGCAAACATAAAGCCTGACAGATAGCGTGCCAACTCCGCACGATAGAGTTTTTGTGCATGCTTCTCACCTTGTTCGCGCACAGAAGGGTCGAGTTCTGCACGATGAGTCACATAGAACGATGCTTTCGGGTCGTTCAGACTGGTCGTGTAGCGTGAGAAAAGAAAAAAATTCTCAGGAGCTAACTTTTGTACATCGGTCAACGAATTGAAATAGTCATTCACGATGCGATAACCTTCATCCTCCTGGCGTTGTTCCATGAAATGAAAGGCATACGCATTAATTAAGTCTGGTGTGCGCTCACCGCTATCATAACGTGTTTTCATCGTTTCAGATGAGAACAGAGGATTTAACTCGCTCTCAATCTTTGCAATAAACGCTTCTGCCGTCATCGAACCTTTAATGTCAAGTTTCACCTTCTTATCGGTGTCAAGCACCAAAAACGTCGGATAGGCCTTCACTTGATAGGTTTGTGCGTCTTGCTTGCCCTCTTTTTCCGCATTGAGTTTGATGCATACGAAATGCTTGTTGAAGTAGTCACCAACTTCCTTTTGAGGGAATACATCGCGTGCCATCACTTTACATGGACCACACCAGTCTGTATAGAAATCAATGAATACCATTTTATTTTCTTCTTTGGCCTGTTCCACAGCTTGATCAAGCGTCAATGGGCGAAAATTAGTTTGTGCCACCACCGGAAGTGACAGCAATGCAGCTAATGCTAGAATTGTTTTTTTCATACTAAGATTTGCATTTAAAGAAACGAGCCGACATGAATGAACAAGTCGACTCGTCTGTATTGATTACAATGAGCTGTTACGATATTCCAATTTCTTTACTCGCAGGTCTGTTTTCCACTCACAGTTTTCCATCGGAGTAATTTCAATGACATTAGGATTATCGGTGATTGTATACTTATAAATGGTTCCTTTATTTGTAGAATCATACGTACAAATAACGATGTCGGTTACATTTCCTGATACCCAGTCAAAAGCAAGATAAGTGATTTCACTACCGAAGTCACGTAGCATTACAGCCTGACCACTGACATAATTGCAACCCCACAATTGTGATCCCACAGAATAAAGGAGATAAGGTTGATTAACGAAGAACGTATAGTGAGAAGCGTCAGCAAAGCCAGTGACCTGCGACGCATCAATGGAATAACCACCATATTTCTGAGGAGAACTATATGTATATACTTGGAATACATATACGTAGTACATGTCCGTATTTTCTGTATCCTTCATTAATGCATAACTATAACCATCAGAACAATTATCTCCATACACAATTGTACGGTTCGTTTGATTCCAGGGAAATGCGTCAGTATCTGCATCCGTCAAGATTCTGCACGAAGTAGCACTTGTCCAAGTAGAACTATTAGTGGTTGTGAAACGCTCATTATCCATGTCATAGAGCATAACCGATCTTACATAGGAAGTCGAATAGAAAGGCACTTTATAAGGCGTGAAGAAATCATTCGAGATGGCATCATAACGGTTCATCGGGTCTCCATAGGCCTCTGCAGAGATAATGCTCGCCACATAGACCGCATCTTCCGTCATATAACCACGCGATGAGTTACTTGCAATTATGCCTCCAGAACGTTGGTGTGGAAATACATCTAACACCTTAATAGGACGTTTTACGTCAACCTGAGGATAGAACAGATTGTCTGTGGAGAAATTTTCGTCAACATCAAACACTGAACTTTCTTGAATAAAACTTGTCACTTTGTAAGAGCCATCTTCTGTAACAGCCCATAAAGCTTGAGTATCGAGATTATAAGCATAAGGTCCGGTAAATATCAAGTCTTCTGCTCCACGCAGGCCACGTTCATTGGTGAATATGTCTTTGATGATAAGCGAATCACCACCTTCTGTCAAGCTCAAGAAGTCCATACCGACGGTGCCATCCTCTTTATCACCAAACACATAGAATCCGGTCGTAAGCGGAGTCGACACATACAGTACTGATGAAGTCAGCCACTCCAAGCCTGTCGAATTGTCTGTAATTGTCAAATACAGCCTATAACTCGTCGGGGCTAAGTTTACTACCACATGCAGGTTTTTCTCATTGGAGAGAATTGTATGACTATGATTATCATACACATCCGACAAACAGGCATACCAACTATATTCATAATTACTATCATCTGTGCCCATTTGTGTACCCATTATTTCCGGCTCGATAATCAGTTCCGTCACACCGGCAATCACATTATACTCACTCGCTATGCCTGAAATCGTTACTTCATTCACAGGGAGGTAGTCGTAAGAGCCTTTATCATCCGCGCAGGAAAAGAGTCCCACAGCAGACATCAAGGCTGCTACCATATATAAATATATTCTCTTCATAATTACTGTTGTTTTTATCTGTAATATTCATCTGGAGTAGTAAATGCTGCCCATGCATTGGCTCCGCCCAGACTCGTTACGGCCATACAATACATCATTGTACCATCCTCATCAAGTATCGCATATTCACGTCCCATCGCAGCTCGCTCCAATAAATAACGAGCCAACGCATTACCAATTGCTTGAGCACGTCCGGATGGCATCGTTGTAGTCGATTCATAGTCGCTTACTTCTGTGTTGGTTAATTCCATCATCAAGCGAAACTTTGTTGGAGAGAACTTGCCAAACAATCCTCCTCCGGTATCACTACCATACCAGCCCCCCGGCTGTACCATATAATTGTTTGCAATAACGCTATGAACACTTGCATCTTTATTAGAGCCATAAGTTGTCGAAGGATCCCAATTAGTAGGTGGATCACCATAATCAGTGAAATTCAGTGCGAAATATTCATTGGCATGCAACTGAAGCTGCAAATAAACATTTTCTTCAGCCATACGCTCAGTACGATGAATAACTAAACTCACAAAGGCATACTGTTCGCCTGCACTGATGACATGTTGCTCCTCAAAACCTGTATAATCTTCACCGGCAATGGCATTTGTACTATCAGCATTGATTGTTACAGTAAAAGGACGGTCATAGTCCTTAATTGTGCCCGTACAGCGAACACGTAATGAAAGAGTTGTGTCAGTCTTTGTCAGTAAGCCAAACTCAATAGGAGTGTAGTACTGGTGTGCCCATTGTGTTTCAGGGTCACCCCATTCGCTACCAAAACGTACGTCGAAATAGATTGTATCCATTCCGTTATAGGTCATTATCTCTTTTTCGCATGATGCGAAAACAGACAATACTATTAATCCTATGATATATCGAAGTGTTTTCATATTCTTTTAAGTTTTTTTATTGACGATTGTCTGTTTCTGCCGTAGGCAAAGGCACTACATAGTCGGACAAATCCATATACATTGTTGCATTGGCGGCTGTTCCTGATATCATTGTCGTCATAGAGTGGCGCTTGTAATAAAAGAATAACTGCCCTTCACCGATAACCTCACGTGCAAATTCATTAGTAATATAGTCTTGCAAATCAATACTCGTCGGAGCAACATCAGCTACATTACGATGCAAACGAATACCATTGATGTAGCTTGTTGCTTCTGTTAAATCATTCGTACATTCCGCTGCAATGAGATAAACCTCACTCATACGCATAAGCGGGATCATATAACGATAGCTATAATCAATATTATTGCTTGAGCTGGGTGTTATATCTTCATATTTCAAGAGGTAAGAAGCAGAACTCGTCGTTGAACTTCCTTCAGTGCTTCCTGTTTCAGAAGTAAGTCCTTCCCACATGCGACGGCGATAATCCATGTTACTGCCTTCTCCATAGAAACTTTCTACTTTAGAGGCCGAACCGGACACTCCTCCTGCAAACGTGAGCGCATCTCCTTCCAAATCACTGGCAAACAAATTGTCAAACAAGTTTTCACGACTGGTATTATACAATCCAAAGATTACTTCTGTGGAAAACACCCGGTCAGGATAGGAAGAATTAGTGGCCATACTGGAAGTTATCCAAGGGAACGTCTCCCGTTCTTCCACTTCGTCAATCATTGCTTTTGCAATGTTGTAAGCTTGCTGTTTGTCGCCAATCCAAAGATAAGTACGCGCTAACAACGTTTGCACGGCGTAATAATTCAAGCGATATTGACGATAACGAAAATCATTGCCTTCATTAACATCCTCAGACTCCGATGAGTTTACTCCTGCCGTACGGATGGAATCGTTGGCAAGCAATGAAGAGGCTTCATTCAAGTCACGCAACACTTTCTGAACAACTTCGCTTGCCGAAAGTAACGGCAACATGTCACGATTGTTTGCCTCTTCCAGATATGCGATGGACGTTTGAGAGGCTGTTGACTCACTGTAAATGGGGCCATAAAAACGAAGCATGTCAAAGTGCATCATGGCACGCAATGCCAAGGCCTCTCCTTTCACCATATCATAGTAGCGGGAGGAAATGGCACTACCCTCTTCATCGCAATGCGAAAGCAACAGATTGGTGTTGGCAATCAAACTGTACAAGTTTGTCCATAGCGAACCTGAAGCACTATCGAATGTATTGTCACTGTAATTATAATTGGCATACACATAATAGGAGTGAGTGGAGTTCTGCTGCACATTATAATATTGTGCCATTACATCAATTGCACCCATGCTGAAGAAAGAGGAATACACCGTGTTCAGATTAGTGTAAATACCATTAAGTGCCACCAAGAAGCCCTCGTTGTCTTCAAATAACATGTTCTCCAAGATACCGTCTTCCATATCCACTTTCAGCCAATCGGAACAAGAGGTCATGGGAACGGTGCAACAAGTAGCCAGCACTATATTTGTTATCAAATTCTTTATTCTTCTCATAAATCTAGTGTATTTTATTCATTAAAAACGGAATCCTACAGAAGCGGAAATGTTGCGCGAGAACGGATAGTCAATGCCTCGTTCTTCCTTGACAGTCGACAAGCGGAACAAGTCGTTTCCATAAATACGAATATTGAACGAAGACGCACCGATGGCTTGCAACCACTTTCCGGCCGTTGCTTCATAACCGATGGAAATGGATGTACATTCCAACGTGTTGTCGTCGGCAATGAAGCGCGAAGACATATTTGTGGTGCTTGTGTCATCAATGCGTTTAAACTTAGCTACGTCACCTGGTTGCTGCCAGCGGTCGTAAAGAGCACGCTTATCCTGGTTATAGTTCAACTGTGTGCTACTAATGTTTTCCACCTTATTGAATAGTGTCGATAAGGTGGTTTGTCCACCATAGCGATAACTGAAAATGATGTTGAAAGAGAATCCTTTCCAGTAGGCATATGTTCCGAGAGAACCTTCGATGTCTGGCGTGCTGTCACCGCAAACCACTTCATCGGCTGAATCCCATTCAAACGTGTATGAACCGTCTTTCTTAATGAACAACTCGTTGCCTGTCATCGGATCGATACCGGCCGAACGAACAGCCCAAAGTGCCGTTGAGCTGGCACCATCATAATAACGGGTCAATGTCTGATTAGTGCGTCCTTCCTGATTGAATTCTTCCAGCATGTCACCTATATTATAATAGGTAGTCTTGATGTGCCGCAAAGTGGCGTTGACACTCCAACTCAAGTCTTGGTCTCGCATGATGTAATAGTTGGCTTGGATAGTAATACCTTTATTTTTCATTGCACCCACATTCATTGGTACACTGGACATACCGGTCGAAGGTGGAAACGGGATGGTGAGCAACAACGGGTCGGTCTTCTTGAGAAAGTAATCCACGGTCAAACGGAGTTTGCTTTTGAACATTTCAAGATCGATACCCCAGTTCTGGTCATTCGTGCGTTGCCACTTCAATCCCGTATTACCCCATGAACTGACTATTGCTGCCAGACCAAACATATTCGGATAAGTCGTACTGTATGTATAAATGCTATTGGCCAATTTGGCGTTGATATTCTCATTTCCAGGATTTCCAATGGAGTAACGCAGTTTCAAATAATTCAGCAAATCAGTCGTTTGGAAGAAAGCTTCATTGTGCACATTCCATCCCAAACCTAATGACCACGTGGTAGAGAACGGATTGTCCACACCATAGACTGACGAACCGTCGGAACGAAGGTTAAAGTCTGCAAGGTAGCGCAGCTTGTAACCATAGTTGAAATTGGCATAATAACTGGCAGAGCGGGACTTTGAGATGGATGAAGAAGGCGAGCCTCCGTCAGGATAACCATTTGAGAAATTAGGATTGGAGAACTGGTCGCTCATATATCCTATAGCACTATATCTTGCCACGTTCGATTCGCTCTGACTTAACTGCATACCCAGAATGGCATTCACCGTATGATCGCCAAATGTTTTTCCATAAGTGACGTCCAATGTACCGTTATAGGAAGACGAGCGTGTGTTTGTTGCGCTATAGCTGCCACGTTCTAATTGGTCAGTCGTGAAATACTGGCTTTCATTGGGTGAGCTGAACGCTTCTGCAATCTGACGTCCCACGATGATGCCGAACTTGCCACGAACACGCAGTTCTTCTATCGGCCGGTATTCCACTTGAAAGTTGTTGGTAAACTGCAACAGATTGCTCTTGTCAAAACTACGTTGTTGAAGATCCCACAACGGGTTAAAAACATACTCCGTTCCACTAGTAACTGAATATGAATCCAACACTTCTTCCACTTCGCCATACTCGTTGTATTTGTCATAGAACGGATTAGCTTGTGCAAATTGGCTAAACGAAACGGTGGGATTCTGAACGTCTGTGTTTGCTACTGTTGTTTGATTAGAGAAAGAAAACTTGTCTACACGATAAGTCAACTGAATATTACCATTAAGCACATCACGGTCAGAGTTCTTCATCACACCGTTGGTCTGGGTATAAGTCAAACCAAGACCATAACGGAATGCAGAGTCTCCACCTTCAGCAAAAATGTTATGGCTTTGTGTAAAACCGGTACGAAGAGGTTCGTTCAACCAATAGGAGTCAACACCTCGTGCCACACGTAACAAACGGGAATTATAAAGTGCACGATAAGACTCGTTTATAATGTTGCCGTTTTCATCCAACGAACCATAACGTCCGGCCAAACGCTCATATTCCAATTTTTCACTGGAATTCATCAGATTATAGTCCGAAAGGTCAGCCCATTCCACGGTGAAATTACCATTATAATTGAAACGGAGTTTCCCGGGCTCGGGTTTCTTGGTTTCTACTACCACAACGCCATTGGCAGCTTTCGAACCATAGATGGCTGTAGAAGATGCATCCTTCAAGATTGTGATGCTCTGAACGCGATCCATGCTCAGGTCGGTGATGGTGCTCAGGTCACTCTCGAAACCGTCAAGAATAAACAACGGTTGGTTAGGATTTGTCTCATACTCTGTCTCCAATCCCACGATGTTTGTAGCACCGCGCACATTGATGTTCATTGTGGCATTTGGGTTTGAACCGGCCATATTGTCTTCCAGCACGATGAACGAAGGATCGAGGACTTTCAAGCTTTGCAACACGTTCGTGTTGCCCACCATCTTCAACTCCTGTTCCGTGTAGGTTGCCATAGAACCTGTGAAGCTCTCGGCATTTCGGGTATAAATACCTGTCACGACAGCTTCCTTCAGAGTCACGGCATCCGTCTCCAGCCGCACAGTGATATCCTTGGTGGTGCCTTTCACACGCACGGTTTGTGTCTTCATGCCGATGTAAGAAAACACCAAGTTATTCACATTTTCTGGAACCGTGATTTCAAACCTTCCGTCCAAATCGGTCATCACCCCCGTGCCTTTCGAATTGGGAAGCGTCACACTGACACCGGGCAACGGGGTGTCAGAATCATCAATAACTACACCTTTATAGGTAACTGTCTTCTCCGGAGTTTCTCTCTCCGTTACTACATTTTCACCCCCCCCCACTGGGCTTTGTCCCCAGGCAGGAGTCGCAGAAGCCGCCAACAAAGCTATAGCAAAGCATCCGGGCCTCAATGCATACAGCCAATGTTGGGCAAAACAGCTTCTAAATGAACAAGCTTCTAATCTTTTCATGCTTTGTTTTGCTTTTTGTGTTATATGAAAACCCACCCTCACTCCGTTCGAACAAAAAACATCGGCAAACAGTCGGAAAGTCTAATTCGATTTTTTGAAACATCTCTCCCTTACGCAGAAGTGTCATATTAACCTTTTGTCTGACTCTATTTTTTGTCTACATAGGACTTTGAACAAGCTTTCATTAAAATTTTAATTTTCTCTCGTTACAAAGGTATAAAATTTATAATAAAAAGCAATAGTTTAATCAATTTTATCGATAAATTCCTCTTATTAGTTTAAATTAAATATTGGTGTCGCAAAAAACTGTCCTTGTTCAACAAAGACAGCTGTCTATAAGATTACATCACAAATAACTATTTTTGTTCCTTTTTTTTGTCTTTGTCCTTCTGTCTTGAGAGGCAGGAATGCGTTTCCTGTGGCGGAGCCCGCCACAGGAAGGCGTCGAATTTTAGGTTCGGCGTTTCGCTGGGCGGGACAGATTGCTTAACTTTACACCCTCAAGGACATTTAAACAAAATTGCTTATGACATTTACTGCAGAAAACATTCTTCTCATCGGTTCTGTGCTCATTTTTTTCAGCATTCTCATCAGTCGCACCGGCTATCGTTTTGGCATCCCTACACTGCTTCTATTCTTGCTTGTGGGAATGTTGTTCGGCAGCGACGGCCTTGGTTTGCAATTCAACAGTGCACATGATGCGCAGTTCATCGGCATGATGGCTCTGAGCATCATTCTCTTCACCGGCGGTATGGATACAAAGTATGGCGAGATACGCCCCGTTTTGGCACAGGGCGTGCTGCTCTCCACGTTTGGCGTGCTGCTCACCACGTTGTTCACGGGAGTCTTCATCTGCCTCATCTCAGACTGGAGCTGGACGAACATCTCCTTGTCACTTACGGCCTCGCTGCTGCTGGCGTCAACAATGTCATCCACGGACTCGGCTTCGGTGTTTAGTCTGCTGCGTTCGCAAAACATGAGGCTGAAACATAACCTGCGCCCTATGCTGGAGTTGGAGAGTGGTAGCAACGACCCGATGGCCTACTTGCTTACCATTATGTTCATTCAGATTATCAATTCTGACGGCATGAGCTGGTCTGTCATTCTGAAGGATTTGGGCATACAGTTCTTCTTCGGGGGCATTATTGGTTATGCAGTGGGGCGTTTCGCGGTGTGGATTCTGGGTCGCATCGGGCTTTCGAACGGCTCGCTCTACTCCATACTGTTGCTGAGTCTCGTGTTTTTCACCTTCACCATCACCGACCTGTTGCGTGGCAACGGCTATCTGGCGGTCTACATCGCCGGCATGGTGGTGGGCAATGCGCCGCTGGCTTGTCGCCGTGAGGTGAACACGTTCATGAACGGGCTGACGTGGTTGTTCCAGATTGTGATGTTCCTTGCCTTAGGACTGCTGGTCAATCCGCTTGAGATGGTCGATGTGGCTGCTGTGGCCTTGCTCATTGGGGTGTTCATGATTGTCGTGGCGCGTCCGGTGAGTGTGTTCCTCTGTTTGCTGCCTTTCCGCAAGTTGTCGGTACGTGCCAAGTGGTTCGTGTCGTGGGTTGGTCTGCGCGGTGCAGTGCCCATTATCTTTGCCACCTATCCTGTTATTGCAGGAATCGAGGAAGCCGACCAGCTGTTCAACATCGTGTTCTTCATAACGCTCGTTTCGCTCGTGGTGCAGGGCATGACCATTGCGCCGGCAGCCCGGCTGCTGAAGCTCGACCTGCCCGTGGAAAAGGAGGGCAATGAATTTGGTGTCGAACTGCCCGAAGAACTTGACACGCAGCTTCGTGATCTGACGCTCACGCCTGAGATGCTGGCCAACGGGAATCGTCTGGCCGACATGAACATCCAGCGGGGCACGCTGGTGATGCTCGTCAAGCGTGGCAATGAGTTCATCATCCCCAACGGACAGATGGAGCTGTACGTGGGCGACAAATTGCTCTTCATCTCGGAAAACAAGCGTGAAGGCGGTAAAGACTGACACGCTTTTCAACACAACTTCATCATGAACCAGTGTGCGGCATTGGCTGCATACTCTGTTTTTAACAACAGGCCGGTTGGTTTGCCGCTGCACATTGGGCAGGCAAACCAACCGGCTTTGTTTTCGTAAAGGTTGTAAAAATCCGGAGAGGGTAAGAAAACAACGCGGATCGCAATCGTAATGTCACGTTGCGATCCGCGTCTGGAAGATGAAGCCCCGTTGATGCAAAAGGCTTCACAGGCTCGATTTATAAATAAAGTCCGGAAAGCGGTGTTGCGGCCAGTCTTGTCTGGCGGCAGAACGCTAATCCTTGACGTAGTGTTCCCACTGTGTGCTGCGCATATCTCCTGTGCGCAGGAAGGTGTCGTGCATGCCGAACGCAGCTTTGAGGCAGTGGCTGGTGTGCCCCTTTTCGCTGATGCGGAGGTAGTCTCTGAGCAGGTCACGGTAGGCAGGATGTGCGCAGTTGTCAATAATGAGGCGGGCGCGTTCGGCCGGGCTTTTGCCGCGCAGGTCGGCTACGCCTTGTTCCGTGGCGATGATGCTCACGGAGTGTTCGCTGTGATCCATGTGCGACACTATGGGGACGATGGCGCTGATTTTGCCGTCTTTGGCCACGGAAGGACAGGTGAAGATGCTCATGTAGGCATTGCGGGCAAAGTCGCCGGAGCCGCCTATGCCATTCATCATCTTCGTGCCGCACACGTGGGTGGAGTTCACATTGCCGTAGATGTCGGCTTCCAAGGCGGTGTTGATGGTGATGAGACCCAGCCGGCGCACAATTTCCGGATTGTTGGAGATTTCCGACGGCCGCAGCACAATCTTGTCACGATAGAAATCAATGTTGTCATAAATGTCGTTGAGGCACTCGTTGGTGACACTCAGCGAACAGGTGCTGCCAAATTTCACACGTCCTTGCTTGATGAGCCCCACGACAGAGTCCTGGAGAACTTCCGTATACATTTTGAAAGCGGGGATATCAGGGTTCCGGCCCAAGGCGCCGAGCACGGCGTTGGCAATGTTGCCCACACCACTCTGCAACGGCAGGAAGGTGGGCGGGATGCGTCCGGCACGCATGTCGGCAGCCAGGAAGTCGGCAACGTTTTGTCCGATGCGGTCGGTCACGGGGTCGGGGGCGGTGAAGGCACGTGCTTCGTCAGGAAGGTCGACTTCAACGATGCCCACGATTTTGGCCGGGTCTACCTGAATGTAGGGGATGCCGATGCGGTCGCTGGGCGTGTAGATGTCGATGGCGCGACGATATGGAGGGTCTTGCGGCTCGTAGATGTCATGCATGCCTATCATCTTCTTGCTGTGGGCCGCATTGAGTTCAATAATGATTTTGTCAGCCAAACGGGCCACGGTGGGAGCAATGCCCACGGCAGCTGTAAGATAGATTTTCCCGTCGGGGGTCACGTCGCAGGCCTCAATGATGGCCGTGTCCACCCGTTTGAGGAAGTTGTAGCGCACGAGTTGTGCCATCAGCGAGAGGTGAATGTCATTGTAGGCAATTTCCCCGTTGTTCACCGCCTTGCGGAAGTCCTTGTTCGTGGTGTAGGGAGCACGGTAGCCGATGGCCTTGGCGCGTGCGAGCACCCCGTCACACGAATCTCCCGTGGAAGCTCCGGTGAGGATGTTGATTTTGAACGGGCGGCCTGCAGCATGTTCAGCCTCGGCCAGTTTGGCTATTTCAGGAGTAACGGCTTTCGGTGTGCCTGCGGGTGTGAAACCACTCAGGCCGATGGTGTCGCCGTTCTTAATCAGGCTGGCAGCTTCGGCTGCCGAGATGATGTTGTATCCCATGTTTACAATCGTCGCGTTTTAAATGATTATTAAAAAATTTGGAATGCGTTAATATTTCCGGTTGAAGATTTCCGAGTAGATAAAAGCCCGTCGGGCTTCCTCTGCCGTGCGCAGACTGATGTCGTCAGTCGTCGGGGCCGGTGATTGTCCGGAGTGCGTGCTCGTTCCTGCCGTGTTCATTGCAGGGCGGGCCGGGCGTCGGGGTGGCGCAGATGTTTGCATGGCAGCAGGTGCGGGCTGTGCAGCAGCTGTCTTTTCTCTCTCTGCCTCATTGTCGGGCAGTTCGTCGTCAGGCCACATCTGGACGTCGGGCCGGCGTGACGGGTCGCGTTTCTGTTCCCTGGCCAGTTCCTTGTGCACGTTCCTTAAAAAATAGATGCCAATGATGCCCACGATGACAATGATTTTGACGAATTCCATAATTGCCTCCGGTCTTTAAATCGTGATTAATGTCCAAAGGTAATGATTCTTTTTGAAAAAAAGGAAAGTTGGAGTGTATGAATTCGTCAACACCCGGATTTTTATCTTTTCCCAAGCCTCTCGCGCACGCCGTTGGCGGAAGGCCGACAGGCGGTAACTGGAGTACAGCCGGACGGGCCTCTCGGGCCGGATAGAGGGCAGGCAACCACGGAGTAGAGGGCGGCCAGGCCCGGAAAGGAAGGCGTACTCGGGCGGAAAGGAAGGGAATGTTTCGTGATGGAAAAGATGCTGATTGCTAGATTTTTATGTGAGATGATGTTAATCATGTCGGCTTTCATGCAAAACTTTGGTGATTCAGGATGTTTGAGGGCATCCATTAAAGAAAATCATCTTCCGGACGGAAAAAAGTGGCAGACTTCAGATTCTTTTCAGATTCAAATGTGAACTTTGCAATGAGAATAAACACAGTAACGTAAAGAGAACCGAAATGAAAAAGATTGTGATTAGCCTGATATGCCTGTTTACTGCTTTTACAGTGCAGGCCGTGGAAGATGACGACGTGCCCATTCGCGTGGAGCAACTGCCGGCCAAGGCGCTGACGTTCATCCGGGAAAATTTCAGCGGACTGAAAATAGCATTGGTCAAGATGGAACGCGATTTCTTCGGTAAAAGCTATGAAGTGATTTTCGTCAACGGCAACAAGGTGGAGTTCCGCCGCGACGGCAGTTGGAAGGAAATCGAGTGCAAATATAACGAAGTGCCCCTTTCGGTGGTGCCAGAATTCATCCGCAGGTATGTGTCCGAGAACCATGCCGGACTTAAGATTTGGAAGCTGGAATGGGAAGACAGGTGCTATGAAGTGAAACTCTCCAACCGCTTGGAGTTGAAGTTTGACACCCGCGGCAATCTCATCGACATGGATTGGGACTAAACCGCAAAACCTGAGCAAGGTTCAAGAACATCCGAAAGTTCAGTTTCTTTTCAGATTCGTTTCTGAACTTTGCAACAGAAAAAAATGAGTTATTGAAGGAAGACAAAAGTATGAACCGTTAAAATCAGAAGATTATGAAGAAAGTGTTTTTTGCCATCGCTTGTGTGTTCGCATTTTTTGCTGCGACGCTGACCGTAAAAGCCGACAACGAACGTTCGCTCCCCATCACCCAGTTCCCGGAAGCCGCGCAACAGTTTATCAAGGAACACTTTGCCGACCAGCAGGTGATTATCTCGAAAGTGGAAACAGACTTCCTGGAGAAAGTCTATGTGGTTGTCTTCTCCAACGGCAATTCTGTGGAGTTCTATCGCAATGGAGAGTGGAAAGAAATTGAGTGCCGTTACAGCCAGGTGCCGGATGCCGTTGTGCCGAGCTTCATCCGGAAGTTTGTGACGGAAAACTGTCCCGATGCCAGAATCGTGAGTCTGGAAAAGGACAAAAAAGATAAGGATTATGAAGTGAAGCTCTCCACCCGCTGGGAATTGAAGTTCGACTTCAATGGCAATCTCATCGACATGGAGAACGACTGAGAAATGGGAAATGTCTGACTACGAAAA
>CAZOKL010000023.1:13512-25529 GCA_964580305.1 uncultured Bacteroides sp. | reverse complement strand
TTTGCGTAAAGTTTTCGAACTCACATCTATGAAGAAATTTCTGAAAGTGACAGGGTTTGTGATAACCATCCCTGTGGGCTTGTTTATTATTTTGGCCGCAATGCTCTATGTTCCTGCCATCCAGAATTTTGCGGTGAACAAGGTGACTGAGGCCCTCTCCCGGCAAGGCGACATGCAGATAAGCATCGACAATGTGCGGCTGGGATTCCCGCTTAACCTGCATGTCAACGACGTGGAAATGCTCTCCTCCGAGCAAGACACCCTGCTCTCGGCCGAACAGTTGCGCGTGAACATCCAGTTGCTCCCCCTCTTGCGCAAACAGATTGAAGTGGATGGCATCAGCCTGCGAGGCGTGCAAATGAACACGGGTGACTTAATCCCCTCTCTGTCCCTACAAGGTTCATTGGGTGAATTTCGCCTGTCGTCACACGGAGTAGCCCTCGCTCCAGAGGTAGCCATCGTCAATGAAGCCCTGCTGCGCAACACCGACCTAACCATCAGTTTTCGTGAGAGCACGGAAGAACCTGACACCACAGCTTCTGCACCCGTGTATTGGAAAATCTTGTTGAAAAGCCTGCGATGCGAACAGGTGAACTTGGCGCTCCAATTAAGTGACACACTGCGCATGGCCGTCGGCTTGGGTGACCTGATACTGACCGAAGGCGAAGTAGACCTACGCCAATCGGCCTACAAACTGACACACCTGCGTTTGCAAGACGGCTCTTTCAGCATGGACAGCGACACCCTGCAGGCACAGCCTGGACTGGACGCCGCCCACCTGCACCTCACAAACTGGAACATGGAAATAGACTCCGTGGCCTACTGCGGTATGCAAATGGAGGCTATCATCAAAAGCCTGACCTTGCAAGAGCGTTCGGGCCTCCGTGTCACCTCTTTCACCGGCCGGCTTCATTCAGACGACGACACTCTTCACATCCCCAACTTGCGCCTGGAAACGTCCGACTCTTATGTGGAATTACGCGGACAAATGGCATGGAAGGCATTGGAATCCACGTCTGATGAGACGATGAGTCTGCGTCTGCTGGGTGAGCTGGGCAAACAGGACTTCTTGCTACTGGCAGGGGGCATGCCTGCCGAATTCGTGCGCACCTACCCGAACCGGCCACTGACACTGCGTGCCGGCATTGATGGCAACATGAAGTCAATGCACATCACCGGCCTGCAGTCGGGATTGGACGGCGTATTCGAAATGCGTATAAAAGGCATACTCAATGAACTACTCGACGAAAACCTGCGTAACGGGCACATGGAACTGGAAGCCGAAACCCACAACCTGGACTGTGTGAAAGCACTCGCCGGCATGAACGACAGTACATTCGTCATCCCCCACGGTATCACCCTTCACGGAGAGGCAAACATCAACGGTCCACACTATGCAGTCGACTTGACTGTGACCGAAGGCAGGGGACTCATCACCCTGCTTGCCGACTGCCGGACAGACAGCGAGGCCTATCAAGCCATCCTGACCGTGGACAGCCTCATGGGGACGGACTTTCTGCCATACGACTCACTGCACTGTGTGTCCGTCGCTCTTGACGTGAAAGGCAATGGGTTTGATTTGTTTCAACCACAAACGCAGCTGAAAGCCAACCTCACGGTCGACCGTCTGCAATATGCCGCCTACGACTTGTCAAACGTGAAGCTCACAGCCGAATTACAGCAAAACAAAGCCCGACTGGAACTGCACAGCCGCAACGCGCTGCTCGACATGACAACAACACTCGATGCCGGGCTCCGACGTCAAGGAATCAACGGAAAACTTGTGGTGGATGTAAAGTCGGTCGACCTGGAAAGATTGCAGCAAACAACCAAACCGGTTGATGTCGGAGCACTCTTCACGCTGGACTTCAGGACGAATTTCGACACACAGCATTGGTGCAAAGGTGCACTGGAGAATGTGACGTTCACATCCGAAGATTCGCACTTCCGGACAAAAGACCTCTACTTCGACGTCGATCTGCGTGCCGACACCACGTGCATAAACGCACAAGCCGGTGACCTAAACCTTCACATCGACGGCCGGAAGGACATCATGTTCATCGTCGACGCACTGTCGACCTTTGGCAACGAACTTCCCACACAGGCGCAAAACAAATGGCTCGACCAAAACAAGCTGAAAAGCCTGTTACCCAATCTCTGTGTGCAAGTTAAAGCCGGCACGGACAATCCTCTATACAATTTCTTGTCGATAAACGGCTTCAAATATGATGACCTCTTCCTTGACATGGACACGTCGCCCGAGAAAGGCATCACGGGTGAATCACACATTTACTCCCTGCGCACCGACAGCATCCAACTGGACACCATCCGTTTGAACATGATGCAAGACACACTGGGCGTGAAGCTTTTTGCCGAGGTGCGAAATGCCCCGACCAACAAGCGTTTTGTTTTCGATTCCCAACTGCATGCTTTCATCCATCCCAAAGGAGCCGGACTGGAAATAAACTATTTCGACAGCCAAGGTGAACAGGGAGTGCATCTGGGCATGAACATGAGCATGGCAGACAAAGGCCTGCGTCTGAAGTTCTTTCCGGAACACCCCATCATCGCTTTCAGCCCATACACACTGAACCGTGACAACTTTATCTACCTCTATAATGATGGCCGCATAGAAGCCGATCTCCGGATTAAGAACGAAGAGGGCACAGCATTCCAACTCTATTCCACTCCCGACACCGACGACTTGCGTAACTTGGTTCTGTCACTCCACAAGGTGGATATCGGTAAACTGATGCAAGTGCTTCCTTACCTGCCTGCCATTGAAGGCATCTGGGATGCGGAAGTGCATTACATACAGTCTGATGAAGAACACATGTCTGTGAGTGTCGAGACCTCAGTCGATTCGCTGGTTTACGAACATATCCCATTGGGCAATGTGGCCTGTTCGGCCACCTACTTGCCCAAAGATGGTGACACGCACTTCGTTGATGCAAGTGTCTCGTTCGATGGTGACGAAGTGGCCACACTGAAAGGTGAGTATCGCAACACGGAAGAGGGCATATTCGACATGATGTTCAGCCTGAACCATCTGCCGCTCGACTTGGCCAATGGCTTTATTCCTGACCAACTGATTACCCTGGAAGGTGACTTGAACGGAGAGATGACAGTGAAAGGCAGTACGTCAGCTCCACGCATCAACGGTCAACTGGCTCTTGACTCCGTCACGCTGGCTTCTGACATCTATGGCATCCGTTTCCGGTTGGACGACCGACCGTTGAAAATTGAAAACAACAAACTGACCTTTGATGAGTTCTGTGTATATACCCGCACAGACAATCCGTTCATCCTGACAGGCACCGTGGACTTCACAGACATGGCCAACATGATGCTCAACCTGCGCATGATGGCCCGCAACTATGAACTAATCAATGCAACCCGCAAAAAGAACTCCGTGCTCTATGGCAAGGTCTACATCGATGTGTTCTCCAACCTGCAAGGTACGACGGACAACCTGAAAATGCGGGGCAACATCAACGTATTGGGAAACACAGACATCACCTACATCTTGAAAGATTCACCTCTGACTGTGGAAGACCGCCTGAGTGATCTTGTTACATTCGTAAATTTCGCTGACACGACAAGCATCGAAAATATCCAACTGCCGCTTTACACAGCTGGAGGCATCGACATGCTGATGACACTCCAAATTGCAGAAGGTGCACAGGCACGTGTCAACCTGAGCGACGACGGTGAGAGCTACATCTCTCTAAATGGAGGCGGCAATCTGTCCATGCAGTACACCCCGCAAGGAGAACTCCTCCTGTCTGGGCGCTACACCGTTATCAATGGACAAATGAAATATGAGCTTCCCGTCATCCCGCTCAAGACATTCAACCTGAAAAGCGGCAGCTACGTGGAGTTCACCGGCAACCCGATGAATCCCAACATGAACATCGTGGCCACAGAGCGTGTGCGCTCCACAGTGACGGAAAACGATGTGCCCCGTTCGGTGAACTTTGACGTGGGTGTTTCCATCACCAACTCACTGGAAAATATGGGGCTGGAGTTCACCCTCGAAGCCCCTGAAGACGCTTCCATACAGAACGAGTTGGTAGCCATGTCCAAAGAAGAACGCGGCAAGCTGGCCGTCGCCATGCTGGCTACGGGCATGTACTTGGGCGAAGGCAGTAACACATCGGGCGGATTTAATGCAAACAGTGCCTTGAACTCATTTCTCCAAAACGAAATCACCAACATCGCGGGCAATGCCCTTAAGACTGTCGACATCACGCTTGGCATGGAAGATGCCACCTCGGCCGACGGCTCGCAACACACAGACTATTCCTTCCGCTTCGCCAAACGATTCTGGAACAACCGCATCAGCATCGTCATCGGTGGAAGCATCTCGACAGGAGACGATGACCCAACCACATCCGGCTCGTCAAACACCTTCATTGACGACATCTCTCTCGAATGGCGACTGGATGACAGCGGCACACGCTATATCCGCATCTTCCACAACACGAACTTCGACAGCATGCTCGATGGTGAAATCACCGAAACGGGAGCGGGCATCGTGCTACGCAAGAAGGTGAGCAAACTGAGCGAACTATTCATCTTCCGAAACCGGAAGAAACAACAACGTCGTAATGAACCATCAACAACTGAAAACAAATGAAACGACATATACCTATTATATATATACTACTGCCACTCCTGTTGGCAGCTTGTTCCACCACCAAGAATCTGCCGGCCGAGGAAGTGCTCTACACCGGCATAAAAAGCACTGAAATCATCAACAAGGACAAGAGCGACGCGGGAACCACCACGCTCGAAGAGGTCAACGCCGCCTTGGCGTGCGCACCCAACAATGCATTTATGGGCAGTTCCTCCATACGCACACCCTTTCCCTATAAACTATGGATCTATAATAAGTATGTCAACAGCACGTCCAAATTTGGGCGTTGGGTGTTCAACAAATTTGCAGCGACACCCGTTTTCATCTCGACCGTAAACCCCGAACTGCGGGCTAAGGTGGCAACCAACGTGCTCCACAACTACGGCTACTTTCAAGGCAAGGTGGACTATGAAGTGATTCCCAACGAAAAGAATCCCAAAAAGGCCAAAGTAAGTTACGTGATTGACATGAAACAACCTTACTTCATCGACACCCTCACTTACGAAGGATTCCCGACACAGGCCGACAGCATCATCCACGCACACACGAGGGCTGCCTTACTCCATCCGGGAGATAACTTCAGCGTCACCCAGCTCGAAGCCGAACGCAGCCGCATCTCCACCCTGTTGCGCAACCATGGTTACTACTACTACCGCTCGGACTATATCACCTATCTTGCCGACACCATTCAACGCCCGGGATATACCTCACTGAAGATGAAGCCCGTGGCCGGACTGCAAGCACAGGTGAACCGGCAATACACCCTCGGGGACTTACGCCTGAACATGTATGACAACCAGCGGTTCAGAGAGTTCGAGCATTCCATCACCCGTCCGGGCATAGCCATCAACTACAACGGCGACAAGATTCCTTTGCGACCGAGCGTCATGTTTGACAACTTCCGCTTCAGGCCGGGAGAACTCTATTCAGTGCAAAAACAACTATACACGCAAGAGGGAATCAACAGCATGGGCATGTTCAGCTCCGTCGAGTTCCAATACACCCCGCGTGACACCACAGGGGTGGAGAATGTGCTTGACCTTGACATCAACACCCGCTTTGACAAGCAACTGGACAGCGAGTTGGAGTTCAACTTCAAGTCAAAGAGCAATGACCAGCTCGGGCCCGGAGCCTCCTTCTCCGTGTCCAAACGTAATGCCTTCCGCGGAGGGGAAACCTTTTCGGTGCAGCTCGACGGTTCATACGAATGGCAGACAGGCTCCTCTGTGGAGGGTAACAGCTCGGTCATCAACTCCTACAGTTACGGCATCTCCATGTCGGTGGACTATCCACGACTGGTGGTTCCGTTCTACAAACCGCGGTGGTCGCCTTTCAAGCGCACGTCACAGTTCAAAATCAACATGCAGCAGCTCAACCGGGCAAACTACTACAAGATGCTCTCCTTCGGCGGAACAATCGCCTACACCTTTCAGACCTCATCCACCTCACAGCACACGTTCACCCCGCTGAGGCTCACATTTAACGTGCTTCAGAGCACGACCGAGAAGTTCGACTCCATACGCAATGCCAACCAGGCTCTCTACATCAGTATGCAAGACCAGTTTATTCCGGCCATGAGCTATACGTACACGTATGACGACAGCAACATCAGACGCCGGCGCAACCACACGTGGTGGGAGACTTCCATCACCTCGTCGGGCAACATCACATCGGCCATCTATGCCATTTTCGGCAAGTCTTTCAGCGAAAAAGACAAGAACTTGCTGGGAAACCCCTTCGCACAGTTCATCAAACTGACCACGGAGCTGCGCAAGACCTACCAGCTCACACATGACGTCAGCCTGGCCACGCGCCTGTTTGGAGGTGTGATCTATGCCTACGGAAACTCGTCCGTGGCGCCATACAGCGAGCAGTTCTACATCGGTGGGGCCAACAGCATACGCGCCTTCACCGTGCGCTCACTCGGCCCGGGGCGCTACCAGCCGAGCTCAGGCACGTATTCCTACATCGACCAGACTGGCGACCTGAAGCTGGAGGCCAACGTGGAGCTGCGCTTTCCCCTCATTAGCGACCTGCACGGAGCCGTGTTTGTTGACGCGGGCAACATCTGGCTCACCCGTGAAGACGAGCAACGCCCCGGGGCCAAGTTCACGCTGAAAGACTTCGGCAAGCAGATTGCCTTGGGCACAGGCTTCGGACTGCGTTATGACTTGGAATTCCTTGTGCTCCGCCTCGATGTCGGCATCGGGCTGCATGCCCCCTATGAAACGTCGCGCAAGGGATACTACAACATCCCGAAGTTCTGGGACGGCATGGGATGGCACTTCGCCATCGGCTACCCATTCTGAGGCGGGCTGTTTGCACTCCCCTGCCCGAAAAACACCGCGAAGCATGTGCCCGATTGGGCGATTTTCCATAGCTTTGCAGCGCAAAAACGGGTGCCTGCACCCTCTGAAAACACAACTTAAACTCTTTAAACACATACATCATCATGAAACCAACCCTTTTTGTTCTGGCTGCCGGCATGGGCAGTCGCTATGGAGGGCTCAAACAGCTTGACAGTCTGGGCCCGAGTGGAGAGACCATCATGGACTACTCTATCTATGACGCCATACGGGCGGGATTCGGCAAGGTCGTATTCGTCATCCGCAAGGACTTCGACGCAGACTTCCGCGCCAAGGTGTTGAGCAAGTATGAAGGCCATGTCCCCACCGAAGTGGTCTACCAGTCAATCGACAAACTGCCCGAGGGGTTCTCCGCACCGGAGGGACGTGTGAAGCCCTGGGGAACGAATCATGCCGTGCTCATGGCCAAGGACGTCATCCGTGAGCCCTTTGCCGTCATCAACGCAGACGACTACTATGGCCGCGACAGTTTCGAGGTCATCGGACGCTGGCTCGCCGCCCTGCCCGAGGGAAGCGCCAACCGTTACTGCATGGTGGGCTTCCGCGTGGGCAACACGTTGTCGGAGAGCGGGGCCGTGGCACGCGGGATATGCGAGACCAACCAGGAAGGGCACCTCACATCGGTCGTGGAGCGGACAGAAATCATGCGCGTGGATGGCCCCGTGTGCTACAAGGACGAGGCCGGCCAGTGGGTGGCCGTGCCCGACGAGACTCCCGTGTCAATGAACATGTGGGGCTTTACGCCCGACTATTTCAAGCACTCCGAGCTGTTCTTCACCGAGTTCCTTGAGCAACACATCAACGAGCCGAAAGCCGAATTCTTCATACCCCTTGCGGTCAACCGCCTCATCACAGAGGGCACGTCGACCGTCAGTGTGCTCGATACCACCAGCCGTTGGTTCGGCGTGACCTATGCCGCCGACCGCCAGGCCGTGGTCAACAAGTTCAAAAGCCTTGCCGACGAAGGCATCTATCCATCCAAACTGTTCTAAATGAAAAGCATCAAGAGCATATACCGCATCGGGCAGGGGCCATCGAGCAGCCACACCATGGGCCCGCACAAGGCGGCAGAGATGTTCCTTGAGCGGCATCCCGAAGCCACATCGTTTGAGGTGACACTCTATGGCAGCCTGGCTGCGACCGGACGTGGGCACATGACCGACGTGGCCATCAACAACGTTCTCTCTGCCAAAGCCCCCGTGCACATTGTGTGGGAACCCAAGGTGTTTCTCCCCTTCCACCCCAACGGGATGACGTTCAAGGCCCTGGACAGCCGGGGGACGGTCAGCGAACAGTGGACGGTGTACAGCATCGGAGGCGGAGCACTGGCCGAGGAGGGCAAGACCATGACCGAGGAGAAAGACCTGTATGACATGGACTCGCTTGTGGACATCATGCACTGGTGCGAGCACACGGGACGGAGCTATTGGGAATACGTCCAGATGTGCGAGGAGCCCGACCTGTGGGACTATCTGTCACAAGTGTGGCACACCATGCAGGAGGCCGTGGAACGCGGACTCGACCACGAGGGTGTGCTGCCCGGCCCGCTCAACCTCCAACGCAAGGCAGCTGCCTACTACATCAAGGCACTGGGCTACAAGGACTCGCTCCGCTCACGCGGCCTTGTGTTTGCCTATGCGCTGGCCGTGAGCGAAGAAAACGCAGCCGGAGGGCGCATCGTCACGGCCCCCACGTGCGGCTCGTGCGGCGTCATCCCCGCCGTGCTCTATCATCTCAAGAACAACCGCGCGTTCACAGAGATGCGCATCCTGCGGGCATTGGCCACTGCGGGCCTGATTGGCAACGTGGTGCGCACCAGGGCATCCATCTCAGGAGCCGAAGTGGGCTGCCAGGGAGAGGTGGGCGTGGCCTGCGCCATGGCGTCGGCAGCCGCCACGCAACTGTTTGGCGGCAGCCCAGCCCAGATTGAGTATGCCGCCGAGATGGGGTTGGAACACCACCTGGGCATGACGTGCGACCCCGTTTGCGGCCTGGTGCAGATACCCTGCATCGAGCGGAATGCCTATGCCGCAGCGCGGGCGTTGGACGCCAACATCTATGCCACGTTCACCGACGGCATGCACCGAGTGTCGTTCGACAAGGTGGTGGACGTGATGAAGCAGACGGGGCATGACATCCCCTCCCTGTATAAAGAGACGGGCGAAGGCGGACTGGCCAAGGATTATCATCAGATGGACGAGGAATGAGACTCGTCGTCGGTTAAGAACATTCCGGACAAAATTGATTCACCGTCGCGGCTCCATGACAGACATCTACGGATGTGAGCCGCGATGAGTACGCGACACAGGCAGGATAAGTACGTATCTTAGGCACCCTAAGTACGTATCTTATCCTGCCTAAGTTACGTACTTATCTCACCTGAAAAACGCACTTTCGTATGACGCTGACGCACAGCATCTTACGAAGGCACCCTTCCGACCCCCGAAAAGGCGGCAGGAAAGGCACGGAAAGCAGGGGGATGAGTCCGTATGACATTAAGAAATATGCTGACAACACACGGTGTCGGGAGAGCCCGGAGACGGATGCCATTTGCACCCGGTCACAGCACCGGCGCAAACAAGTTGGCAAACCAGCCCACAAAACGCTTCCACGGAGTGCGGCTGCGCCACGTCTGGCGGTCGAGCGGGGTGGAGTCTTGTTTGTCATGCTCAAACATGTCAATAAGCTCCTGTGTCACATCGTGATTGAACATGAACGCGTTCACCTCATAGTCATAACGCAGGCTGCGGCTGTTGAGGTTGGCCGAGCCCAGGGTGCAGAACGTGCCGTCCACCATCATGATTTTGGAGTGATGGAAGCCGCCCTCGTAGAGGTAGACCCTTGCCCCGCGTTTGGCCAGCCGATAGGCAAAGTAGGTTGATGCGTCGGGGGTGAAGGGGATGTCAGACTTGGCCGAAATCATGATCTGCACGTCCACGCCCCGGTCGATGGCCCGTTTGAGGGCCTTCTTGATGGAGTGCGTAGGCACGAAGTAGGGATTAATGAGCTGAATGGTGTGCCGTGCGGCATTGATTGAGGCCACGTAGGCATGGCGGATGGACTCGGGCGTGTGCCCGGGATAGCGGTCGACGATGGCCATCTCCACCCCGTCGGCATCAGTCTCGTGGCGGAGAAAGTAGGCAGCATCGGTCGAGAGGTCTTCGTCCGTCACCTGCTCCCACATGTCCATGAAGATGAGCTGGAGTTCATCCACGGCCGGTCCCTCGATGCGCATGTGCATGTCGCGCCATCGGCCCACCACGTCCGTGCCGTTGATGTAATAGTCGGCCACGTTCATCCCGCCCATGTATGCCACCCGTCCGTCGATGACCACAATCTTGCGGTGGTCGCGTTTGAAGACGTGGTTGACATAGGGGAAGCGTATGGGGTCGAACCTGTAAATCTGTATGCCCTGGAGGTGCAGTTTCTCCATGTGTCGCTTGAGTAGCGGCTGGTTGTTAGACTTGTTGCCAAAGTCATCAAACAAGGCCCTCACCGTGACACCCTCCTTCACCTTTTCGGCCAGGAGCACAAAGAGAGCGTTGGCAATAGAGTCATTGCGGAAGTTAAAGTACTCCAGGTGGATGTGGTGCCTGGCATGGCGAACCTCCTCGAAGAGGTCATCGAACTTCTCCCGTCCGCTTTTCAAGAGCTTCACCCGGTTGCCCTCAGTCAGCCTCACTCCGGAGTCAAGCAGGAAATGTTTCACAATCGAGTCACTGTCGGCCGCCGGCTGTGCGCAGATGCAGTGCATCGCCAGCAGGCACGTTATTATCACCATAATAAGTCGAACATTCTTCACTTCATCAACATTTATATTCAAAAAACGCGTGCAAAGGTAGTGCATTTCGCCATAACACAGAGGGTGTCAAAGGACAAAAAAGTGTCCCGTTCCTCCTCGGTAACGGGTGGTGCCGCCCTGCCTCCGGCATGAAATCTAACATTCCTTAATATTTTTCCCCAAAGAGGCAAGATTTCATTAATATTATTTCATACATCTAACAATAACAGTTATATTTGCGTCAGTATTTAAAGGTATTTTTAAGGTTTCACAACACTATGAGCAGAAAAGCAATATCCAGACTGGGTGTCATGTCTGCATTCATCCTATGCTGCGCCATAATCGGAGCATTCATGTATGCCCAGCTGAACCTGAAGGAGAAGAACCAGAAGGTCGACCTCTTCACCCTCGTTCCCGCAGATGCCCAGGCCATCGTTGAAACCAGCAACATCAACCATCTGTTCCAGGCTCTCGAAGCGGCTCCATACAAACAAGCGTATGAGCAACTCCACTTCTCTGCCCTTTTCAACTTCCTCAACCACAAAATTGAAAACATGGCCGAAGAGAAGGCTCACGGCCTGAGTGTGCCCATGAGCAACGTGCTCATCAGTTTCCACAACCCGGGCAGCCCGATGGATCAGGTGCTCTACGGCCACCTGGGCAATGGTGACCACAATCTCATGGACAACATCCTCAACGAATTGAATACCACCGGCCATACGCCCAAGACAGTAAAGTATAAGGGAGAACGCATCACCATCTATCCGCTCAACAACCAGGAGTTCCTCTCCTGCTTCTTTCAGGACAACTGCTATGCCATCAGCTACCAGAAGAAACTCATCGAGGCAGTAATTGACGCCTACGTAGACCGGCAGTCCATACGCTCCGACTCACTGTTCTCACAGATATTCCAAAAGAAAAAGAGTGAAAACATCACCCGTCTTTATGCCCGCACGATGCCCATCGCCCAGTGGACGCAATATGACTTCCAACTCCAAGGCGGCACCATCTATCTCACAGGCATTTGCCATCAAGACGAAGGCAAAGGCCATGACCGCTTTCCTCAGATATCGCACGTGCAACCGACACTCCTGTCGGCCGACCGCCTGCCTGCGAAGACCTACATCTTTTTCCAACTGGGCATGAAAGATGTCCACGGCATCGTAAACACGCTGGCCTACAATGACTCCGTAATCAGGAAAGAACACCATGATGACGCACCATGCGACAG
>CAZOKL010000023.1:0-13412 GCA_964580305.1 uncultured Bacteroides sp. | reverse complement strand
CCGCTGTCTTATGTCAGCAACACCTCCTCATCTCCGACAGGGAAGAAGACATAAAGGCTTATCTTAACAAGCAGTCATATTCCGACTTCTCCCGGATGTTTTGGGAAGAAAAGTTGGGCGAGTTAGTGCCACAGGCTGACTTCACGTTTTTTGCCGACCTGGAAAGCATGTTTCATCGGCCGGATGAGTTCAAAACAATGCTTCCTCCATTCTTTTTCCGCCACTTGGACTTCTTCCGGCAGTTCACCATCACCATCCAATTCATTGATACGGGTGAGCGCCTCAGCACAAACATCACATTAAATTACAAGCCAAAAGACTAACACTCTATCACCATCCCGTCGTATGCCAGATGCACGTGTGGAGGGAGTGATGCTGCCACCTCTACATGCAAACCTACGTGATGACTCATGTGTATGAAATAGGTCTCCCGCGCACCAACACGTGAAGCAAAGGCCAAAGCCTCATCCACATTCTGATGTGTCCAGTGAGGTTGATATCGCAAGGCATTCACAATGAGACACTCCACCTGCCCCAGACGGGCAAATTCTTCTTCAGGAAGGGTTTTCATGTCGGTAATGTAGACCAATGGTCCGATGCGGTAGCCCAAGATGGGGAGAGGACCGTGCATCACACGGATGGGAAATATTTCTACATTATTAATATAAAAAGGCCGGTCGGGATGAATCTCATGCAGGCTCAACTGAGGCACTCCTGGATATTTATGCTCTGCAAAACAGTAGGGTATCCGATGCTTCAAGCGTTCACCCGTGCATTCCTCCACATAGAGATGCACTTCACCCAAACGACAGAACGGCCGCAAGTCGTCAATGCCACCCACATGGTCATAATGTTCATGGGTTATCAGGACTCCGTCTATCTTCTTAAAAGGAATATTCATAACTTGTGCCCGGAAGTCAGGGCCGCAATCAAGCAAGATGCGCGTATCGTCCAGTTCCACCAAAGCCGACGTGCGCAAACGCTTGTCATGCGGGTCAGACGAACGGCACACGGCACATTGACAACCGACTTCAGGCACTCCGGTCGACGTACCGCTACCCAGAATTGTTATCTTCATAGTCAACGACTCCTTTTTTATATATAGTTTACTTCCGGATGAATGTCTACGCCAAAACGAGACTTCACATCGGCCTGCACGGCCTGAGCCAAGGCCATCACTTCAGCGCCTGTCGCACCACCACGATTGACCAACACCAACGCCTGCTTGTCGTGCACGCCCGCACGTCCCAACGAACGCCCTTTCCACCCACACTGGTCTATCATCCATCCGGCCGGTATTTTCACATGATCAGCATCAACCTCATAAAACGGCATGGACGGATAGAGCGCACGCAGCTGTTTGAAATGCGAACGCTCCACAACGGGATTCATGAAAAAGCTGCCGGCATTACCTTGCTTGCGAGGGTCTGGCAACTTACTGTCGCGAATGCGGCGCACTGCCTCCCGGACAGCAGACAGAGTCAACGGTTTCCCTTCAAGCTCGGCACGCAAATTGCCGTAATCAATGTGAAACACCGGAGATTTCCCCAACCGATAGGTCACGTATGTAATGATGAAACGTCCCTTCCATTCATTCTTGAAAATGCTTTGTCGGTAGGCATAACGGCATTCTTCTGCCCGGATGTGCACAACTTCACTCGTACTCACCTCCACAGCCTCAACTTCCGTAATCAAATCCTTCACCTCGGCACCATAGGCTCCGATGTTTTGCACGGCACTGGCTCCCACCTCGCCGGGGATGGCCGAGAGATTCTCGGCACCATACCATCCGCGCGCCACACAGCAGGTCACAAAATCGTCCCACACTTCGCCTGCCCCGACCTTCACCCACACCGAACAATCGTCTTCACGCACAACGTCAATACCCCGGATGGCCGAATGCAACACTGTCCCTCGAAAATCACCGGAGAAAAGCAGGTTGCTTCCTCCACCAATAGGAAGCAAAGGGTCAGCAGCATGCACCCGACGACGCTCGTCAAGCAACTGGCGAAGATCATCCTCTGAAGTGTATTCCACGAAAGAAGCCGCCTTCACATCCATGCCGAAAGTGTTGTGCGGCAAAAGCGAATAGTCTGTATACTGATATATCATAAACGAAGCACAATTAAAGTAAAAGGAGCGCCGCCGTCATCTCTGTCAATTACTCAAGTCCTCATAAGCTGACAGCCGCCACGAACCCTTGTCACGCGTGAAGAAAAGCGTATTGTTGTAGCCGCTGCCTATGCCGCGAATAGTAACAATCTTCTGCCACGCGGCAGCACTGTAAGGCTGTCCGTAACAAATGTTGGTCATCTTGTCTTTGGGCAGCGACGGACGGAAAGCGAACCACTGATCAACGGATATAAATGCCTCCATCACCTTGAAATCATCGTCAGGATCAGTGGTGACAAACTTCAAAGGCGATCTGACATGGGCACGCTGATAGACCGAATCATTGCAAAACTTATGGAAGAACCTCAGAAAGTCTTCATTCGGGTTTCCTTTCAGTGACACTTCCTCGATGTTTTGCAGCATCCAGCGTCCTTGCTCATCACGGTGGAAGTGATAACGGCGTGTTTTCTGCTTGTCGAGAAACAACCAAGCAACATAGACGGCATCGACATCAGTATTCTTTTCATAGTCCATGTCGGCCTCGCTGTCAAAAAGCATGTTGTAAAACTCCTGTTCGGTGTAAAGAGCGTCGTGCACCCACTCCTCCCGAAGAATAGACTTCTGCACACTGTCTTTCGTGTAAGAAAGAGGAAAATGAGTGCGATGATGCTGAAACTGCTTGTCGGACGCATAGGTATAGACGAAGTCGTCAAACGTTTCGTCCAGATTGTCAGGAACATCAAATTCGCCCAACGAATCCCATGCAGCGGAGTCTGCAAGCACGACGGCCTCATTTATCTTAACCGCATCCGTCTTGTTACCGCATGCACTGCACAAGAAGAGCAGGAAAAGCCCGATAGATAACGTTTTCATATCTTTCAAAATTGGCACAAATGTAAATGTTTTCTCTTTAGTAACAAAAGATTGCAGGGACAAAAAGCAAAACCCGGTGCATGAAGAGCAGCGAAATGAACTCCTGCGGAGGACAAGCATGACACAGGAAGACCTCCCGATAACCTTGCCCTAAAGGGGAAGCTCGGCTACCCTCCTTTCGGCTCTTGGCTACCTTCCTTTCCGTGGTCGGCTACCCTCCTTTCCGCATCCGGGCATTATAAAGGGCTCTCAGACTGCACGTAAGATGCCTGAACTCTATTGTCATCTTCCTCAACACATACTTTTATTTCAATCACCAAATGCGACCGTATCACATAAATGATTACCTTTGCAACGATTTTTACGCATCGAAGAACTAAAAGACACGATACATGATAGCAAAGATTGAACAACTCCTGTCGGAGGTGGAGGCCATGAAGGCCGACAGCGCGGAGGAACTGGAAGCGCTGCGTATCAAATATCTCAGTAAAAAAGGAGCCATCAACGAACTGATGGCCGACTTCCGCAATGTGCCCGCCGAACACAAGAAAGAGGTGGGTATGAAGCTCAATGAGCTGAAACAGCGTGCTCAGGAGCGCATAACTGCCTTGAAGGAGGCTTTCGAGAGCCAGGATCATGACTGCAACGAGCTGGACTTGACCCGCACGGCCTATCCGATTGACTTGGGCACGCGCCATCCGCTCTCCATCGTGAAGGATGAAATTATCGACATTTTCTCCCGCATGGGATTCAACATAGCCGACGGCCCCGAAGTGGAAGACGACTTGCACGTCTATACCAAACTGAACTTTGCGGCTGACCATCCGGCACGTGACATGCAAGACACATTTTTCGTGGAAGTGAACCCTGACGATGTCACACGAAACATCATCCTGCGCTCACACACCAGCTCCGTGCAGGTGCGCACGATGGAACGCGAGCAACTGCCCATCCGCATCATCTGTCCGGGTCGTGTCTATCGTAATGAGGCCATCAGCTATCGCGCCCACTGCTTCTTCCACCAAGTGGAAGCTCTCTATATTGACCGCAGCGTGTCATTCACCGACTTGAAACAAGTGTTGCTACTTTTCGCCCGCGAAATGTTCGGGCCAGAGACGAAAATCCGTCTCCGTCCCTCCTACTTTCCCTTCACGGAACCGAGTGCGGAAATGGACATCAGTTGCAACATCTGCGGCGGAAAGGGCTGTCCCTTCTGCAAAGGCACAGGCTGGGTGGAAATTCTGGGCTGCGGCATGGTTGACCCCAATGTGCTGGAAGCCTGCGGCATAGACAGCCACACTTATAGCGGCTATGCGCTGGGCATGGGCATCGAGCGCATCACCAACCTGAAATATCAAGTGAAAGACCTCCGCATGTTCTCCGAGAACGACACTCGTTTCTTGCGGGAATTTGAGGCGGCCAACTGACGCTTATATATAGCATTTCTGCCGACGGGCCGGCAAGGGAACGAAAGACAACGTGTCGGGTCATATACTCCTTTGCCGACCCGTAGACTTATGCCACATTCTCATGAAAGACAAACTATTCACTCCGAGTTTTTATTTCATACTGGCAGCCAATTTCCTGTTGTTTTTCGGGTTCTGGTTTCTCATGCCGGTGCTGCCTTTCTATCTGAAGGAAATATTCGATGTCAATGAGTCTGGCATTGGCGTGATATTGGCATGCTACACGGTGGCCGCCCTCTGCATCCGTCCTTTCTCCGGCTATCTCATCGACACCTTTGCCCGCAAACCTCTTTACCTGTTGGCCTATTTCGTGTTCACCACCATGTTTGCCGGTTACATCGTGGCCGGTGTCCTCACTTTATTCATCATATTCCGTGTCATCCACGGACTGGCATTCGGCATGGTAAGCGTGAGCGGCAACACGATTGTCATTGACATCATGCCCTCGTCACGACGCGGCGAGGGACTTGGTTATTATGGCCTGGCGAACAACTTTGCCATGTCCATCGGCCCGATGGCCGGCTTGTTCACTCACAGTGCCGGTGCATCATTCACCCTTATTTTCACCTGCTCACTCGTTTCAAGTGCCTTGGGGTTCCTCATGGCCACGATGGTGAAAACTCCCTATAAGGCTCCTGTTGAGCGCGCACCTATCTCACTCGACCGTTTTATCTTGATAAAAGGGCTTCCGGCCGGACTGGCTCTGCTGCTGCTCTCTATCCCCTACGGCATGACGACGAACTATGTAGCCATGTATGCGCTGGAAATCGGGCTGAACGTGGAGACGGGGTTCTTTTTCACCTTCATGGCCGTGGGCATTGCCATCTCACGCATGTTTTCCGGACGCATGGTCGACCGCGGACGCATCATCGAGGTCATTAACGCCGGCATCTATGTCGTCATCGTGTGCTTCTTCCTGCTGGCTGCCTGTGAAAACGTCAACCGATGGAGTCCGACAGGAGCCGGCTACCTGTTTTTCGGCATTGCCCTCTTTCTGGGCATGGGCTTCGGCACCATGTTTCCCGCCTTCAACACACTGTTTGTCAACCTGGCTCCCAACAACCAGCGTGGCACAGCCACATCCACCTATCTGACCTCATGGGATGTGGGCATCGGCCTGGGCATGGTGGCTGGCGGCTACATCGCCCACGTGAGCAGTTTTCAGTATGCCTATCTGTTTGGCGCCATACTTACCGTGTTCTCCATGTTCTACTTTCACATCAAAGTCACTCCACATTTCAACCGCAATAAAGTCAGATGAAAAAGCAAGAATTATATGACCAAGTAATGGCATATTTCAAGGAGGCTATCCCCGTGGCAGAAACAGAACTTCACTATAAGAACCCTTACGAACTCCTCATTGCCGTCATCTTGTCTGCCCAATGCACAGACAAACGAGTCAACATGATAACCCCTGCCCTCTTCGAGGCCTATCCCACACCTGAAGTACTGGCGGCTGCTACCCCTGAAGCCGTGTTCGAATATATCAGCAGCGTGTCCTACCCCAACAACAAGGCAAAACACCTTGTGGGCATGGCACAGATGCTGGTCAGAGACTTTCACTGTGAGGTGCCCGACAATCTGGACGACCTTGTCAAGCTTCCCGGTGTGGGACGTAAGACGGCCAATGTCATTCAGGCCGTGGTGTTCAATAAAGCCACAATGGCTGTCGACACTCATGTGTTTCGCGTGAGTCATCGCATCGGTCTGGTGGACGACCGCTGCACCACTCCGCTAAGCGTCGAAAAAGAACTGACCAAGCGCATCCCACCCGAAACCATCCCCACAGCCCACCACTGGCTCATCCTGCACGGACGTTACACCTGCACGGCACGCAATCCGAAATGTGAACAATGTGGTCTAAAATTGCTATGCAAGCATTACAAAAAGGAACATAAATTACACCCAACACAAGAAATTGACACCAAAACAAAGGCATGAGCACACAATTAAATAAGCTGAAAGACTTGAAGAACAACATAAAATTCATAACTTTGTGCCCGCTAAAACACACTTAGACATTAAATCATCATAACATAAAACAAAACACTATGCAAACTATTGACAACTTCAATTTTGCCGGCAAGAAGGCATTTGTTCGTGTAGACTTCAATGTCCCCTTGGACGAGAATTTTCACATCACAGACGATACGCGCATCCGCGCTGCCATGCCTACCTTGAAAAAAATCATCGCTGACGGTGGCATCCTAATCATTGCTTCTCACATGGGACGTCCCAAAAAGAATCCCGATCCTAAATATTCCTTGAAACATATTCTCCCGCATGTGTCTGAACTGCTTGGCATCGATGTCAAGTTCGCTGATGATTGCCAACAAGCTCAGGACATCGTGGCTTCCCTGAAATCCGGCGAAGCTGTGTTGCTGGAGAACCTGCGCTTCTATGCTGAAGAAGAAGGCAAACCACGCGGCTTGGCAGAGGATGCCACAGACGAAGAGAAAGCCGCTGCCAAGAAGGCCGTGAAAGAAAGCCAAAAAGCATTTACCAAAGTGCTGGCTTCGTATGCTGATTGCTATGTGAACGACGCATTTGGCACAGCTCACCGCGCACATGCTTCCACAGCTCTCATCGCCGACTACTTTGATGCTGACCACAAGATGTTCGGCTATTTAATGGAAAAAGAAGTAAAAGCTGTAGACCGCGTAATGAACGACATCAAACGTCCGTTCACGGCCATCATGGGTGGTTCGAAAGTTTCCACCAAGATTGAAATCATTGAAAACTTGCTGACCAAGGTGGATAACCTTATTTTGGCCGGAGGTATGACTTATACTTTCATGAAAGCCTTGGGCGGTAAAGTCGGTAATTCCATCTGTGAAAACGATAAACTCGATTTGGCTCTTGACATTATAAAGAAAGCTAAAGAAAACAATGTGAACCTCGTATTGGCTACTGATTCCAAGATTGGCGACTCATTCTCCAACGATGCTAACACCCAAATCGTTATGTCCAACGATATACCTGACGGTTGGGAAGGATTGGACATCGGCCCTGCGTCTGAAGAAATGTTTGCTGATGTCATCAAAGGTTCGAAAACCATTTTGTGGAATGGCCCGACCGGCGTGTTCGAGTTTGATAACTTCTCTCACGGCTCACGTGCCGTAGGCGAAGCCATCGTAGAAGCTACCAAAAACGGTGCGTTCTCACTCGTTGGCGGAGGTGACTCTGTAGCTTGTGTCAACAAGTTTGGTTTGGCAAGCGAGGTATCCTACGTTTCCACCGGTGGCGGTGCATTGCTGGAAGCCATCGAAGGCAAAGTATTGCCGGGGATTGCAGCTATTAAAGGCTAATTCACCATTTATTTTCTTTCTATATAGAGGAAAAAGACCATCTCCCCGAAGGATTGGTCTTTTTCTTTTATTCATCATCTTCATCCATGAAACAGAAGAATTTCACAATCGCATTCAGCCTTTGCCTGATACTCACAGTCTTCTCATCATGTGGATTGTTTCACAAAAAGAAACCTGTTGCCGTGAAGCCTGACCTCACCATCGGTTACTTCCCCTCAAGCGACATGATTCCTTATTATCTGGCATACACACAAGGTTATTTCGATTCCTTGCAAGTCATCGTCTCATTCCGACGGATGGAGTCCAGACTCCAATGTGACACGCTCTATCATGCCGGCAACTTGGATGGCTGCATTTTTGACCTGACCGACGCACTGCGTATGTCAGCACATGACAACAAAATCTACCCCGTCATGGGCAATGAAGGCTGTTTCTACCTGCTGGGAACGCCAGACTCAACGGTCCTTGGCTATCAATTTCTGAAAGACAAGACCTTGGCTGTGGAAGGTTATACAGCCTCCGACTATCTGGCCGACTGCATCATCCGACTGGCGGGACTGACCAATGACGATTTGGGCAAACCGGAAATAGGTAATGAATATGTGCGTTTGGATATGTTACTCAACGGACAGATTGATACCGGCATATTTCGTGAACCTTATTCCACACAGGCTGTGAGGGGACATGCACTCAAGCTGTATTCTTTTAATGACATGAATGAAATCACCACTGTTACGGCCTTTAGTCAACAAGCCTTGAACAAAAAGGCCGATGCCATACGCAAGCTCATCACCGGCTATAACCTCGCCGTGGAACACTTGAACACACGTCCTGTCAAAGAATGGTATCGTGCAGTGGCCGACAGTATCGGCTTCCCCCATTGGGAAGCGCCCTCCCGTCTTGCAACATTCCACAAAGCACGCCCCATTCCTCAATCAACTGTAGATTCTGTGACGAAATGGATGAAACAATATGAACTCATACCTCAAAATTACACTGCCGACATTGTAGACCGGACAATTATCAATAGCTTAAAACAACACTAATCTATTATAACTAAACAAGCACCATCAAAATGAATAAAAGAACACTTGGCATAGCTCTGCTGGCAACACTCCTCACCCTCCCGACCTGTGCCCAACAAACATTGAAAGAGAAACTGAAAGACTTCGCCACCGTACCTCAGTTCGGCGGATATTTAGTGGGACGTGCCCAGTATACCAATGACAAGACTTCCAGTAACGGAGGAGGCTTTGATCTGCGCATGGTGCGTGCTTACGTCAAAGGGACCATCCTGCACGACTGGAATTACTACATACAAATGGAATTCAGTGGCGCACCGGGTGTGGACAAAGGAGTACGCCTTCTGGATGCCTATTGCGAATGGAAGAAATTTCCTGAATTCAGCGTGAAGCTTGGCCAGATGAAACGCATATTCACTTTCGAGAATCCCTATAGCCCATGGGACATAGGGTATGGCAACTACTCACAGTTGGTGCAGAAACTGGCCGGAATGAGCGACCGCGTGGGCGAACATTCGTCGGGAGGACGTGATGCGGGTATCGTCATCCAAGGCGACTTATTCCCCGCAGAAAACCACCGCTGGCTACACTACCAAGTGGGCATATATAACGGACAAGGCATCAACCACTCCGACGAAAATAAACAAAAGGATGTCATCGGCGGCATCTGGGTGTCACCGACAAAAGACCTGCAAATCGGTGTCTTCGGATGGACGGGACGATATACCAATGACGACATCACAGTGAATCGAAACCGTATGGCCTATGGCATCAAATATGAAAGCGACTGGACTTTCCGTGCAGAATATGCCAGTTCACAAGGAGGAAAGACCACCAATATCTACGCCGCAGAGCGTGCCGACGCTTGGTATGTCACTGTGGGAGCACCCATTGCCAAGAAGCTGAAAGCTTATGTCACATGGGATGTATATCGCGACGAAAAAACCAGCGACACGCAAAACGCCCTCTACACTTTTTCACTGAACTACAAACTGTGGAAGAATCTCATGATTCAAGCCAACTATACATACACTGACGGCAGCAATGCTGAATACTCGGACGAAGGAATACGCAGTGTCACGAAGAACAACTACCACACTGCCATGCTCCAACTCTACGTACGTTTCTAACCTATATTCTGACCTGCGATGAACAACGCTACCCAAATCAATGAACACTTTCAAAGCATCGCCCGACTGCTGACCAATAGGCAACTGAAACAAGCACTCGACGAGCTGGACACGTTTGTCAAAGATGTACCCGAATGGGATATGCACACACAGTTTGATGAAATCCGGACTGCATATCACTACATGCTGCAATACTTCAAGCAGAATGCAAGCGACCCACAACGTGCACGGCTTTACACGAATCTGCTGAGGCAAACGTGTGTGCTGAACGAACGCTTGATGGTGGCACAACATGAATTGGTCTCCTCCACACTGTTTTACTCGACCCTGCGCGAACAGAAGCAGAACCCGCGCACGCTAGCTGACTATCGCCTCCTTTTCGAGACCTTTGCTGAGGACATGGCCATGACACGTCTGCTCCATCAGGGAGACCAACTCAACACAGAATTGGACAAACTGCGCAGCAATCACGAATCGAGTCAAAACGCCTTATTCTGCAAAGTGTGGACCTCGCCCATCTGGGACACAAACATGCTCGAAGAGGCACGTAAGTTTCTCTGGTCAGTACTCATACCGGTAAACGACATGGCACTCTTCGTCAGTGCCGTGACACTAGGATTGCTCCAAGTGTTCGATGTCCGCAAATTTCACTTTCTGCTTGACGCCTACATGCACAACGACCAGCAAGTGAATCAACGGGCTCTGGTCGGCATAACCATCGCCTGCCTATGTTACGAGAAACGGCTGACTTTCGAGCCTGAGCTGTCGGCACGACTGACACTCCTTCAGGAACAACCTAACTTCACGAGCAACTTGCTTGAAATTCAAATCCAGCTTCTACGCATTCGGGAAACCAAAAAGGCCGACCGGAAAATGCGTGACGAAATTATCCCGGAAGTCATCAAAAGCAGCCACGACTTGCGCAACTCAAAAATCAACATCATTGAGCTCGATGAAGAAACACTCCTCAATGACAAGAACCCGGAATGGAAAAAGTGGGAAGAAAACACCAACCTCACGAGCAAGATGCAAGAACTGGGAAACATGCAAATGGAGGGCATCGATGTCTATATGAGTACATTTGCACAACTGAAGACATTTCCCTTTTTCCGCAACATCTGCAACTGGTTTTATCCCTTTGATCCGCAACACAGTGCCGTGTTGCAGGTGTTCTCCGAAGAAGAGCAACAGAAAAATTTCATTGTGCGAAACATCTTGTCGTCACCTTACTTCTGCAACTCCGATAAGTATTCCTTCTGCTTCACCGTACAACAAATCCCGGCCAAACAACGCGAGATGTTCTCGGCCAACCTGAGCGAACATAGCGAACTGACACAAGATGCCGCTGATATGACAAAAACTGAACGCTTGACAGCCGATATCATCAGCCGCCAATATCTGCAAGATCTCTATCGCTTCTTCAAAGTCTACCCCCGCCGCCACGAGTTCACTGACATTTTCGAGACTCTTTCCCTCAATTTCCAAGACTCCCCCACCCTGCGACCGTTTCTCTACGACACAAACGCACGTAGGAAAGTAGCTGAATATCTCTTTTATAAAGAATATTACATGGAAGCACTTCGCATGTTTGAAGCCCTCACGCAAGAAACAGAGGCAGATGCCGAGCTCTATCAGAAGTTGGGCTTCTGCTACCAGAAAAACAAAGACTATCACAAAGCCATCGAGACCTACCGCCAAGCTGATCTTCGCAAACCAGACACGCTTTGGACCATTCGTCACCTGGCGCAATGTCACCGTCTGATGAAAGAGCCTGAAGCAGCACTACCTTACTATATCAAAGCACTCGAGATGCAGCCCGACAACCTGCAACTCCTGCTTCAGACAGGCGAGTGCGAAGTTGAGATGAGACTCTATGACGACGCTTTCACACGTTTCTTCAAAGTGGAATACCTCGATACTGGCTCCCTGCGGGCCAAACGCTGCATTGCCTGGTGCTCGTTCGTCACAGGTAAGTATGCACAAGCTGAGAAATACTACAACACACTGCTGGACACAGACAAGCCAGACGTGCAGGATTGTCTGAACGCAGGACACACAGCATGGGTGCAAGGCTATACTGAACGCGCTGTGACACTCTATCTCAAAGGATGCCGCAGGAAAGGCGACACAGAAGCATTCATCGCCCTCCTCTTTAAAGACAAAAACGAACTGATACGCCAAGGTATCCCGACCGACGACTTGCCCCTCATGGCCGACACACTCCGCTATGACAATCGCCCTGCCTGACCCAGAAAGACACCTCATTCATGCCCTCGGTAGTCAGTAGTCATACTTAACATCACGGAAGAAGACAGCGACGGAAAACTTTGTCCAAAGACAGGTAAAAAGAAGCCAGTCTTGCTTCCCTTGGCATCTGATTTCGTCAATCATCCAGCCGGTTCCTTATTGTCACCGTTTTCAAAAGAATCCTCTCCTTTGACCATATACATATACTACAAGTAAAAGAGGATAACGTGAATTCCGAACACTATTTCTGTGGCAGCCGTAAAGTCGAGCTATACGTTCATAACTTAACATCGGATCACACATCTTCATGTATAATGCGGCACATCTTTTGCGGATTATCTTTGACTTATTCATTGCTTTTTCCTACTTTAGCTGACGAAATATATCATCTGTATATTTAAATGAAAACATCTCTTTTATGTCTATACTACATAAAAAGATGCTTATTTTTCTGTTTTACACAAATCATCCTATGCAAAGTATAACAAATAAGAGAGTAACAGATTAGAATAAAAAAGTATATTTCATTAAGCAACAACATAGATATGAATACGGAGCAATGGACAACAGAAGAAGCCATCTTGGTCTTGGAGCTGTATATGAGTAAGCCCAAAGGCATGAAATCTGCTACAGATAAAAACCTTGTCAACCTAGCACAGTTGCTGGGCAGAACTCCAGAATCATTATGCCGGCGCATGCAGAAATTCCAGCAATGGTATCCCGTACTTCCATTCGACACGGAAGAGTCCATTTATAATGGAGAAAATCCTGCCATTTGGAACGACTATTTCGCCCAACCATGTAAGGCGCACAAAGAAGCTCCAGCCATCTTAGAAGAGTTTTGTATCGGTACATTGGTGCTAAACCTCTATTTTCAACTCATCATCAGCACGATGAATGAAAAAGTACTCGAAGTCATAGAGTTGAGTAAATTAGTGAAGCGTCCAGCCAAGAACATCGCCAACATGCTCCTTGCCTACGCTTCGCTCGATCCTTTCATAAAAAAAGATGCCTTGGTAACAAACATGCCGATGTCACCCATTCAACAACAACTGTGGAATCGCTATGCCAACGACATGGACAAACTGTCACATGTGGCCAAATACATTGAAAGCCATTACCCAAGAAAGCGTGCTAGTAAAAGAAAGCTGAAGTAGGATTTGGTAGCAATACAAGAATTTACTGTTAGCTAAATCTTAACGGTTTGTGTAAGAGAAGGAGACTGTGTCGTATCTGCTTCAACCCGCTTTAAAA
>CAZOKL010000022.1:0-25535 GCA_964580305.1 uncultured Bacteroides sp. | reverse complement strand
AACCTCAGTATTTGATATTCAATGTTTGCAAGATCTGACGCATTTTCTCATAAGTGGTTATGCGAGTTGGAACAAGTGGCAACCGCAATCTATTTTCAATAAAGCCCATAGCATTCAGCATAGCTTTCACCCCGGCTGGGTTGCCATCTACAAACAGTAAATTGAATAGTTCGGTAAATCGATGATGGATGGTCAATGCGTTCGCATAGTCTCCTTGCAAGGCCAAGCGCGTCATCTTGCTGAATTCACGCGGAAAAGCATTGCCTATCACAGAAATAACTCCTACTGCTCCCAGAGTGATAAGTGGAAACGTGACACCGTCATCTCCTGAAATGACATCAAAACTGTCCGGTTTATTTTTTATAATATCATCCATTTGTGTAATATTGCCTGAGGCTTCCTTGATAGCAATTACATTGGGAAAATCGCGCGCAATGCGTAGCGTTGTTTCTGCGGTCATGTTCACTCCTGTTCGTCCTGGCACATTATAGAGCACGATGGGAAAATCTGTCGACATGGCGATAGCTTTATAATGCTGGTAAATACCCTCTTGAGATGGCTTATTATAATAAGGCACAACCGATAAGATGGCATCTACTCCTGTAAAATCATCATTCTTTAGTGAGTCAATGATGGCCTGTGTATTATTCCCACCACATCCTAAAAGTATCGGGAGGCGACCGTTTACGTGTTCGATTACCAATTTCTTGATTTTATTCTTCTCCTCAGTTGTCAGTGTTGGAGTTTCAGCCGTTGTCCCCAGCACACATAGAAAATCCGCACCGTTTTGAATCAAATAATCAACCAGCCGGATTAATGCCGGATAATCAACATTTCCGTCTTCCTTGAAAGGAGTGACTAATGCAACTCCCATCCCTCTAAATTGCCTATGTATCATAGAAAAGCTATAAAAATCATATCAAACCAATCGCAAAAATACTAAAATCCCTAAAATACTTACTCTATGAGTTTTAAAAAATCATCTTCATTGACAATTTTTATACCCAGCTTATTGGCTTTCTCCAATTTGCTGGGACCCATATTTCCGCCAGCCAATATAAAACTTGTTTTTGGTGAAATACTACCCACATTCTTACCTCCATGCTTTTCTATCAAGGCTTTATATTCATCTCGTGAATGATGCATGAAAATGCCGCTGATTACGATGGACTGTCCTTTTAACTTGTTACTTTGATCTTGTACGGCTTTTTCTGTCAAGTTCATTTGCAGCCCGATTGCTTTCAGACGTTCCACTAGTATGCGGTTGTTCACATTGGAAAAATAAAGTATTACACTGGAGGCTATCTTTTCTCCGATTTCATTCACATGAATTAGGTCATCAAGTGATGCATGACTTAGTGCATCTATGTTTCGGAAGGCATAGGCCAATTTTCTAGCGACTGTTTCTCCTACAAAACGGATGCCTAATGCATATAATACACGTTCGAAAGGTACGTCTCGAGAAGCTTCTATGCCTTTTATTATGTTTTCAGCAGATTTCACCCCCATTCGCTCCAATCGACATATATCTTTTACTTTTAGTTCATAGAGGTCAGCTGCATTCTTTATCAAACCGGTTTGATAAAACTGATCAACAGTTTCTGGCCCCATACTTTCAATGTTCATGGCACGCCGACTAATGAAATGTTCAATGCGTCCTTTAATTTGTGGTGGACACATGATGTCATTGGGACAATAGTGTGCAGCTTCTCCCTCATAGCGAATAAGTGGAGTCCCACATTCCGGACACTCCGTAATGAATTGCACTTTCTGACTGCCGGTCTCGCGTAAATAAATATCAACACCTGTAATTTTCGGGATGATTTCTCCTCCTTTTTCTACATAGACCATGTCACCAACATGAAGGTCTAGACCATTGATAATATCAGCGTTGTGAAGTGAAGCCCGACGCACAATAGTACCGGCCAGCTGCACAGGTTCCAGATTAGCAACAGGAGTAATGATTCCAGTTCGTCCTACTTGGAAACTGACAGAGTTCAAGCGTGTCAAAGCACGCTCGGCTTGAAATTTATAGGCGATAGCCCATCGGGGTGACTTAACTGTCGAACCTAAATAACGCTGCTGGTGCAGTGAATTTACTTTCAGTACGATGCCATCTGTGGCGACGGGGAGATTTTTGCGCTCAGCATCCCAATATTTGATGTATGCAAAGATCTCTTCTAGTGTCCGGCATTTATGAACCACGTGCGAAATCTTGAATCCCCAAGTGGCGGCTATTTGTAGGTTCTCATAATGTCCGTCTGTTGGTAGCTGTTCTCCTAACATATAATATAAGTAAGCATCTAGCTTACGAGATGCCACAGAAGCAGAGTTTTGCAACTTCAAAGTACCAGATGCAGCGTTGCGTGGATTGGCGAAAAGTGGCTCCTCGCGTGCTTCTCGTTCACGATTGAGCGTCTCGAACACATTCCAAGGCATCAAGATTTCACCTCGCATTTCAAATGATTGCGGATAGCCTTTTCCATTGAGTACTAATGGTATGCTATGAATTGTCTTTACATTTTCGGTTACATCATCTCCTTTTTCACCATCTCCTCGTGTCACTGCTTGAACTAATCTGCCGTTCTCATAGATTAAGGAAATGGAAGTTCCGTCATATTTCATTTCGCAACAGATTTCGAAGTCTTCTCCTTCCAATCCTTTGCGTACCCGTTCATAAAAGTCCGATACTTCCGCTTCTGAATAAGTGTTTGCTAACGAAAGCATCGGATATTTATGAAACACTTGCTGAAAATTCTTGTTCAAGTCACTTCCGACTCTGACAGTTGGTGAGTTACTGTCGGCTATTTCCGGGTGTTGGGCTTCCAAGTCCTGCAATTCGCGCATCAAATGGTCAAACTCCTGATCGGAGATGATTGGAGCATTCTGCACATAATATCTGTAATTGTGTTCATGTAACTCAGCGCGTAGCTGTAATATACGTTCTTGTTCTGTCATACATTTATGATATGAAAATGATAGGGCCTTTTTCACGCTATGGAATTATCCATTGGAGAAGAAAGCATGTTTCAATAGCAAAAATACATTTTATTTAGTGTAAATACATGGGGCATTCATTTTTCCTTTATCTTTTTCGTATTTTTGCACATAAATTTATTGATACAGACATGATGAGAATAGACATTATAACTGTTTTGCCAGAAATGATTGAGGGATTTTTTAATTGTTCAATCATGGCACGTGCACAGAAAAAAGGGCTGACAGAAATCAAAATACACAATCTTCGTGATTACACGCTGGACAAGCATAAGCGTGTCGATGATTATCCGTATGGAGGATGTGCCGGTATGGTTATGCAAATAGAGCCAATAGATCGTTGTATTTCAACATTGAAGGATGAACGCGATTACGATGAAGTGATATTTACAACTCCTGATGGGGAACAGTTTAACCAAAAGATGGCAAACATGCTCTCACTAACTAATAATTTGATTATCCTCTGTGGCCATTTTAAAGGCATTGATTATCGTATCCGCGAACATCTCATCACAAAAGAAGTCAGCATCGGTGATTATGTACTTACTGGTGGAGAACTAGCAGCGGCCGTGCTGGCAGACGCTATTGTGCGCATCATCCCCGGAGTGATTTCTGATGAGCAGTCGGCTTTGTCCGATTCTTTTCAGGACAACTTGCTTGCTCCCCCGGTCTATACCCGTCCGGCAGTCTACAAAGGTTGGAAAGTGCCGGATGTCTTGCTTTCAGGCCACGAACGCAATATCCGCGATTGGGAATTGCAACAATCTTTGGAACGTACTCGACTGTTGCGCCCTGATTTGCTAAACAAATAAGCATGATTTTAAGAATCAAAATAAACAAAAGCACACAAACATTGAAATTTCACAACTAGTAAAATACAAGGTTTTATGTCCATGTGCTTCTGTTTTTTGTAATCAACATTCCAACGCGCCGATGATGTCTGTTACTGAAGTGAAGTGATGCCGATCCAAATAGTCATTAATTCCTTCAGCTACTTTCACGGTAATTGTTGGGTCAATGAAGTTTGCTGTGCCTATTTGGACGGCACTAGCACCGGCCAATAAGAATTCCACTGCATCTCGTGCATTCATAATGCCTCCTAATCCGATAACCGGTATCTTCACAGCTTTAGCCACTTGCCACACCATTCGCAGTGCGATTGGTTTTACAGCAGCACCACTCAACCCTCCTGTAATAGTTGAAAGCATCGGCTTGCGACGTTCTGCGTCAATGGCCATTCCCAGCAATGTGTTTATGAGCGACACACTATCAGCTCCGGCATCTTCTGCAGCACGTGCAATCTCTACAACATCTGTCACATTGGGAGATAGTTTTACAATTAATGTTTTCTTGTAGGCTTCTCGCACAGCGTTGACTACATCGTGTGCTCCTTTTGTTGTAACACCAAATGCCATACCTCCTTTTTTTACATTGGGACAAGATATGTTTAGTTCAATTGCGGGAATACACTCCAACTCATTAATCATTTCGGCAGTTTTTACATAGCTTTCAATATCTGAGCCAGAGACATTGACAATAATATTAGTTCGAATGCCCTTAATATTCGGATATATATTCTGTATAAAATAGTCAACACCTTTATTTTGCAAGCCTACAGCATTGAGCATTCCCGAAGGGGTCTCTGCCATGCGTGGATAAGGATTTCCTTCCCGATGATTCAGGGTAGTTCCTTTCACAATGATGCCACCAATTTGTTCCAAATCGACAAAGTCTGCAAACTCTAATCCATAACCAAATGTTCCCGATGCTGTCATCACCGGATTCTTCAAGTCGAGCGTATTTATCTTAACATTTAAATTTGCCATAATAATCTTTTAATATTAAATACCGGACCTTCTTTGCACACACACACATTGCCTTCTTCTTTAAGATTTTCGACACAGCAGAGACAAGCACCCAAGCCACAAGCCATGTGGTTCTCCAAAGAGACTTCACACTCGATATTGTGTTCTTTTGCGTATTTAGCGACGGACACCATCATGGGTTTCGGACCACAAGTATAAATTACATCAAACGATTCTTTGGATAAAATTGTATGATGTATGACATATCCCTTCTCACCACAGCTTCCATCCTCTGTTGTTACATATACTTTCCCATATTTTTCAAATTCGTCCAACTGTAGCAAATCATTTGCAGAACGAGCACCTAAAAGAAAAGTAGGTTCAAAGCCCCTCAAATAAAGTTGTTCTCCAAGGTACAGCATTGGTGCAGTTCCGACACCACCACCTATAAGTAGTGTTTTTTTACTAATGTCCGGAAGAATTGAGAAACCTCTTCCTAACGGAAAAATTACATTGATAACATCTCCTTTTTTCGTATTAGCTAAATGGCGTGTCCCGTCACCAACTATCTGAATTAGAAACCAGATTTCATTCTTCTGCCTGTCTACAAAGTTTATGGAGATGGGACGACGAAGAAAAGTTGCTGGAGAATTATTCACGCGGATCTCAGCAAACTGTCCTGGCACCATATCTGGCAAAGGTATGCTGTCTGTAAGTTTGATTAAAACGTAGTTTTTATGTAGACGAACATTCTCCGTCACATATAAATCTCGAACGTATTTCTTCATAATAAATACTGTGTTATTTATTGGGGACAAAAATAACACAAAAAAGTGAAATTGCAGGCATCTTATTGGAAAACGATTGAAGGTAAGTAATTCAGAAATTGAAAATTAAGAATTAGCTGGAATCAAGATTTCATAAGTGCCATCATCATAGAAAATTCGTACTTCCGTGATTTTACGTGGAGGGCGTTCGATATATTTCACCTTTTCGATAATTTGTGATGTTGGTTCCACTCTAAGTTGTGAAGAAGTTTCATTAGAGTCAGTTGGCGAGTCTGCGAATAAAGGTCCGGCATGAGCTTCTCTATCTGTTGGGACATTGTTGTTCTCCACACTTCCCAATTCACCTTTTCCATATAGCAGCCATTCGAGATTAACATTTGGATAAGCCTGATTTATTTTCATAATTACATCCAAACTTGGATTGTTCTTACCCGTTAGTATATGGGATAAAGCAGCCTGCTTGATTCCAATGATCTTTGCAAATTGTGAGTCTGTAGTCACTTTTGCAGCTCGCATGATTTCTTTGATTCTTTCTTTCATTTTTTGACTAAAGTCTAAGCTTTGTTATTTGAGTACAAAAATATAAATAGAAAATTATATAAGCAAATATATTAGTATATACAATTATATATATTAATATTATTATGACCGTAATATAAATCTATATTGATGTATATGGAGTTGTATTATAACTATAATATAGTGTTGAAACAATCTGGTTTTTAGCACACTATGTGTTAGTTATTGAGAAATTTTCATGTTTATACTTAATTATGCAGCAGGTTGTGGTGGTTCATAAAAACATTACTTAAAAATATCATGAGAAATGCATGGTATTTAATTAGTTATTCGACAAATAACTATAGGAATAAATATACATATTATAAATGTACACAACTATTTTTATACTTAAATATATAAGCTTGAAAGCTGTAATATTATTCTAATATATTACTATAATAATCAAAAATCAGCTATATTGAGTAGAAAAATAATCAATATGCATAAACAGAAACATGTTACCGCTAAAAGAAAAAGCGGCAAAAATGCCGCTTGGAAGAATCATAAAAAAATGGTGAGGCTGTGGGATTTCCGGAAATCAATGAAGAATGAAATACACTAATTCCTTTAGTAAATCTTCATTGGTTATGGAAGAATTTCCTACTCCTTTTGATTTTGCATCACACTGCCGGATGGCTGATATGATTTGCATGACCTTTGTACCTCGAAATTTTTTCATTGCTAACAGATATTCCTTAGCCTGCCATTGGTTTCGCAGGTTTAGCTGTGCTGCAACGCCTGCCTCTGTCTTTTGTGGAGCATAGTAAGCTAACATTAAGTTTGCAAAGAAGCCGAACAATACAGACAGCGTCATCTGTATTGGATTATTTTTCGGATTTTCGGCAAAGTATTTTATGATTTGGTTTGCTTTGAAGACATCGTGTTCGACAAGTGCATTCTTCAGTTCAAAATTATTAAAATCCTTGCTGATTCCAATATTCACTTCTATCTGTTCTGCTGTTACCCGGTTCTGGCCTTGCGGCAATGTCAGAACAAGCTTATCCAGTTCTCCGCTTAAACGGCATAAGTCAGAACCTACAAAATTTGCGAGCAATTCGCAGGCATTAGGTTCGATTGTGATTTTCTTCCGACGCAGATAATTGACGATAAATGCCGGGAGCTGAGATTCCCGAAGTCGTTTGGACTCATAAATCACTCCGGCCTTTTCTATTTCCAGTGTAATTTTCTTTCTTCTGTCCAGACTACCATTTTTATGACAAAATACGAGTATCGTTGACTTCTGAGGCTTCTGCAAATAGTAAGAAAGTTTCTCCAGATTCTTGAGGCCTTGGGCTTCTTTGACGATGACCAACTGATGTTCGCTCATCATGGGAAACCGCTTCGCTGCGTTGATGATGGTTTCTATGTTCGTGTCGGCTCCATAAAACACGGTTTGATTAAACTCACGTTCTTCTGGGGTTAAAATAGTATCAGCCATGTAATCGGCCACTTTGTCTATGTAATAACCCTCGTCTCCCATCAGATAGTAGACCACGCGATACTTCTTGTCACGGATGTCATGAATGAGATCTTCCAGTTTAACTTCTTGTTGTTTAGCCATGAATGTCCTGCGTTCTGTTATTGGTTTACTTTAAAATTTGAGATGTTTCACGGTTCGCTTCTCGTCGATAATCATCCGAAGTGCTTCGATTCCGATTTTCACGTGCTGCCGTGCATAATTGTTTGTCACCATCGTGTCACTTTTTTCTGTCTTGATGCCTTCCGGTGTCATTGGCTGGTCTGACACAAGCAGCAGCGCGCCTGTCGGGATGTGATTGGCAAAGCCAACACTGAAAAGGGTGGCCGTCTCCATGTCGACAGCCATGGCCCGTGTTTTCAGTAAATATTCTTTAAACTCCTCATCATATTCCCAGATGCGGCGGTTGGTCGTGTACACGGTGCCTGTCCAGTAATCAAGCCCGTGGTCACGGATGGTTGTCGACACTGCACGCTGCAACATGAAGGCCGGAAGTGCGGGAACCTCGGGCGGAAAATAGTCGTTTGAGGTTCCTTCGCCGCGTATTGCCGCAATGGGAAGTATCAAATCACCCAACTGATTTTTCTTGTCAATTCCGCCGCACTTGCCGAGAAAGAGACAGGCTTTCGGCTGGATGGCACTCAGCAAGTCCATGATGATGGCGGCATTCGGACTGCCCATGCCAAAATTGATGATGGTGATGCCGCCGGCAGAAGAGGAACTCATGTTGGCGTCACGCCCCATTACTGCCGAACCACACTCTTCTGCAAAGAACTCCACGTACTTATTGAAGTTGGTCAACAGTATATACTCGGTAAAATCTTCCAACTTCCGCCGGGTGTAACGCGGCAGCCAGTTCGCTACGATTTCTTGTTTCGTCTTCATATTTTCCCTATTTTTGCCCGGCAACAATGCGTCCATCCGGAATTATTAACATCACAAAAATAGTAAATGTTAGCTTTAAACTTGCCTCCTTTCCGGCCAAAAATGGAACTTCGTGAGGGGAAACGCTTCATCTTTGACATCCTGCGGCATCACTATGTGGCGCTGACTCCGGAAGAATGGGTGCGGCAACATTTCGTCCACTACCTGATTGGGCACAAGGGATATCCGCAGGCATTGATGGGAAACGAGGTGTTGCTCCGGTGGAACGGCACGAGAAAGCGCTGTGACACGGTGCTCTATGACCGGAACCTTGCCGCACGGATGATTCTGGAATACAAAGCTCCCCACGTGCCAATCACGCAGGAGGTGTTCAATCAGGTGGGGCGTTACAACCTGGTGCTGCGGGTTGATTACCTGGTGGTCAGCAACGGGCTGAAACATTACTGCTGCAAGATGGACTACGAACGGCAGAATTACACATTCCTGAGCGGCATCCCCGACTATGCTTCGCTCTGAAACGCAATGAAGGCGTGCCGCACGGGTGGTGTCGGCACGCCTTCATTGCATGGTGCAAACGGCAAGATTATTCCTGCTCCCCTCCGGCCAGTTCCGGGTCAATCATGATGCGGCCGCAATATTCACACACGATGATTTTCTTGCGCATGCGGATGTCGAGCTGGCGCTGGGGCGGGATTTTGTTGAAGCAGCCGCCGCAGGCGTCGCGCTGCACGGAGACGATGCCCAGACCGTTGCGCGAGTTCTTGCGGATGCGCTTGAAGGCCTGGAGCAGGCGCGGCTCGATGGTTGACTCCACACTCTTGGCCTTTTCGCGCAGCTTCTCCTCCTCCTGCTTGGTTTCGGCCACGATTTCGTCCAGCTCAGACTTCTTCACTTCCAGGTCTTTCTTGCGCTCTTCGAGCTGGGCCTCGCTCTTGCCTATCTCTTCGGTCCGCGTGGCGGCAACGGCGTTATACTCCTTGATGCGTTTCTCGCAAAGCTCGATTTCCAGTGTCTGAAACTCAATTTCCTTGCTCAGCACGTCATATTCGCGATTGTTTCTCACGTTGTCCAGCTGCGATTTATACTTGTTCACCGAAGCCTGTGCCTCGACTATCTCGTTTTTCTTCTTGGCGACGTCACTTTTCAAGCCTTCAATCTCACGGTTTATCTTCTCGATGCGGGTGGTCAGGCCGGCCACTTCGTCTTCCAAATCCTGCACTTCCAGCGGGAGTTCACCGCGCAAAGTCTTGATTTTGTCAATCTCGGAAAGCATCGTTTGCAGTTGGTAGAGCGCTTTCAGCTTCTCTTCAACCGACATTTCCTGAGGGTCTTTCTTTACTTCTTTTGCCATTGTTCTTATAAATATTTAATGGGATTTGTATTGATTTTCGTTATGTCCACTTTCAGTTTGGGGCACTGTGCTTGCAGAATGTCGGCCAGAAGCTGGCGGGTGTATTGCTCGCTTTCATAATGCCCAATCTCGGCCAGCAGGATTTCCTTCTCGCGGCCGAAGTACTCGTGATAGCGAATCTCGCCGGTGAGAAACGCGTCGGCAGCGGCCGACACGGCGTTGGGGATGAGAAACGAGCCTGCTCCGCCGCACACGGCCACGGTGCGAATCTGCCGGCCCATCATGCGGCTGTGCTTCACGCAGCCCACCTCGAACACCTTTTTCACGCGGCGCAGGAAGTCGGTCTCCGTCATCCATTCGGGCAGCGTGCCGATGACGCCGCTGCCTCCCTCCTGTCCTTCCCCGGCCGACGGAGCAAGGAAGCGCACGTCCTCAAGCCCGAGTTTGGCGGCAATGGCGAAGTTCACCCCGCCCGGTGCGTTGTCCAGATTCGTGTGGGCGGCATAGAGCGTGATGCCGTTGCTTATGGCTTTCAGGAGGCAACGCCCCACATAGTCCCTGTCCGTGACGGACTTTACCCCGTGGAACAGCAACGGGTGATGAGAGATGACCAGGTTATGGCCCAGCACCACGGCCTCGTCAATGACGGCCTCCGTCACGTCCAAACACAACAAAGCCCCTGTGGCTTCCGCATCTGTCACTCCCACTTGCAAGCCGGCGTTATCGAAGCTATCTTGCAGGGGCAGAGGCGCGAATCGCTCAAGGGCGCTTACGATTTCCTTTATCTTCATAATGTCATTAAACTTGGTGCAAAGATAGTTCATGTTGTGGAATCTGCAAAAAAACCTCGGGCCAATCTGCCGCCCGTCTCCTGCCCGTCTTTCCGCAGGCCTCTCCCGCCCTGCTCCGGGGGAGATGCCTGCGGGCGGCGGCGCACACGGCGCAGATTCAGGCGGAAAACGGTTGTGTGTGTGAAAAAAGATGCCTATATTTGCTGCACACACATGTACATGTGTTGTGTGCATACATGTACATGAACAAGCATCACTCCTGTACATGTGTCTGGCCGGACACGGGCATCTTTTTTCACGGATGTGCCTGTGTCTGCCGGCACGGATGGCGAAGAACCGACAAACACTTAACGATATGGCAAGATATAAACTGACGAAAAAACGCAACCGGATTAACGCAAAGAAAGACGGACTCTGGTATGCCGAACCGGCAAAGGGGCAGAAAATGAGCGCCTTGGAACTGTGCCGGATGGTGACGAAAGACACAACGCTCACGGCTGCCGAGCTGGCCCTGGCGCTCGACCTGCTGGCCGAACGCCTGCCCATGCTCCTGGCGCGGGGCATGGTGCTGCGTGTGGGGCGGCTCGGAAGCCTGCTGGCCGACTACGGCAGCGAGGGAGTGGCCCGCCCGGAAGACTTCCACCCGCGGATGATGCGCCGTCCGCGCATCGTGTTCCGCCCCTCGGCCGAGCTGCGCAAAGCCCTCGAACAGGCCATGTTCTACGAGCTGGCGGGGCTGAATGCCGCAGGGCTTTCGTTCGGCTCCGTCGAGTCATTCCGCCGCTGGGAGCAGGAAAACGGGAGCGGATGCGCCTCCGTGACGGAATAATCCGTAATTTTGTCCGCAGAAAATCATCAAAACGACAAGAACATTATGGGACTTCTCTTCACCATGCCCCAAAGCGGGGGCAAAGAACGCACGCTACAGCTCAACTTCGGAGTGGAAACTCTTGAGGCAAGCCTGCCCGCAGAGTGGCACCGGCAGAGCCTTGTGCAGCTCACCTGGCCGCATGCCGGCACCGACTGGGCGCCGATGCTCGACGAGGTGGATGCCTGTTACGTGCAGATGGCAACGGCCATCGCCGCGCGGCAGCCGCTGCTCATTGTCACGCCGGAGGCCGACCGCGTGAAAAGTTTGTTATATAATAAGGTGGACGAGGGGCGCGTGCACTATTTCACATGCCCCACCAACGACACCTGGGCACGCGACCATGCTTTCCTGACGATGCTCACGGAGCAGGGCCCTCTCCTCCTCGATTTCTGCTTCAATGGCTGGGGGCTGAAGTTCGCGGCCGACAAGGACAACCAGATAAACCGCCGCCTGTTTGCCTCCGGACTGCTGCGCGGCGCCTACCGGAATTGCCTCGACTTTGTGCTTGAGGGCGGTTCCATTGAGAGCGACGGGCTGGGAACGCTGCTCACCACGTCGACCTGCCTGCTGGCGCCCAACCGCAACGAAACGCGAAACCGGCGCGACATTGAAGAGCACCTCACCTCGCTCTTCCACCTGAAGCAGGTGCTCTGGCTCGACCACGGGCATCTTTGCGGCGACGACACGGACAGCCACATTGACACCCTGGCCCGCCTCTGCCCGAAAGACACCATTGTTTACGTGCGCTGCACGGACTCTGCCGACGAGCACTTTGCCGACCTCCGTGCCATGGAGGCGCAGCTCCAGACCTTCCGCACGCCCGACGGACGCCCCTACAGGCTCCTCCCCCTCCCGCTCCCCGACGCTGTGACCGGCGACGAAGGACGGCTTCCGGCGACGTATGCCAACTTCCTCATCCTCAACGAGGCCGTGCTCTGCCCCACGTATGCCCAGCCCGAAAAAGACGCCGAGGCGATGCGCGTGCTTGCAGATGCCTTTCCGGGGCGTGAAATTGTGGGCATCGACTGCCGCGCCCTGGTCAGACAGCACGGCTCGCTTCACTGTGCCACGATGCAATATCCGGCAGGATGCTTCAGCAACGAATGATTCACAAAGAAAAAAGACACGTATGAGAACAATAAAAGTAGGCTTGGTTCAGCAAGCCAGCGGCGGAAATTTCCGCCAGAACCTCAAGAAGTTGAGTGCCAACATTGCCGATGTGGCCGCCCGCGGGGCAAAGCTCGTTGTGCTCCAGGAGCTGCACAACACGCCCTATTTCTGCCAGACGGAAAACACCGCATGCTTTGATTTGGCCGAACCCATCCCCGGCCCGTCGACCGGTTTCTATGGCGAGTTGGCCCGCCAGTTGGGCATCGTGCTGGTGACTTCCCTCTTTGAAAAGCGGGCTCCGGGACTGTATCACAACACGGCCGTAGTCATCGAGAAAGACGGAAGCATCGCTGGCCGTTATCGCAAGATGCACATCCCCGACGACCCGGCTTATTATGAAAAATTCTATTTCACGCCGGGCGATTTGGGCTTCAAGCCCATCCAGACCTCTGTCGGCAGGCTCGGCGTGCAGGTTTGTTGGGATCAATGGTATCCCGAAGGCGCACGTCTCATGGCCCTGCAAGGCGCCGACTTGCTCATTTACCCCACTGCCATCGGCTGGGAAAGCTCAGACACTGACGAGGAGAAGATGCGCCAGCTCGGAGCATGGGTCACTGTGCAGCGCGGACATGCCGTGGCCAACGGGCTGCCCGTCATTGCAGTGAACCGCGTCGGCCACGAGCCCGACCCGTCAGGACAGACACGCGGCATCCTCTTCTGGGGCAACAGTTTCGTGGCAGGTCCGCAAGGCGAGCTGATGGCCCAGGCAAGCAACACGGACGAAGAGAACCTCGTGGTCAACATTGACCTTGACCGTTCGGAGAACGTACGCCGCTGGTGGCCCTTCCTGCGCGACCGCCGCATTGACGAGTTTGACGGTTTGACGCGCCGTTTCATTGACTGAGGGCTTGTCCGCCGGGCACAAAAAGAGTGGATGAATCGGCAAAACGACTCATCCACTCGTCACTTTTGTGTCAGGAAATCAATCATTTTTCTTTCGTTTCCCCGGGATTCGGTTTCTTCAAATCCTCCAGTTCTTGTTTGTGTTTGGATTCCATTTGCTCTTTCTTCCGAAGCACATACCGGAGCAGGATGATGATGACGTATGCTCCAATGAGCGTGAGCCACTTCTCCGTGTCGCCCACTTCAGTGTTGCGCGGAAGAAAGTATATGGCCATGATGGTGGTGTAAACAAACAAAATGAGAGGTAATAAAACTGATTTCTTGTATTTTCTGTTCATTTGCAATGCCTGTTAAGTCTGTCCTGTTTAATAATTGTCATTCACGGTTGTGGCCGTAAAATTACAAATGTTTGCCTTTCCGTGAAGCATTTCATAAGCAAAATCTGCACGGCAACAGGTCAGGCAATTGACTGTGCTCCCCCGTCAGACTTCGCCACACTAAAAAAGTTCCTTAAAAACAGATGCCTTTTCTGTCATTATTGCTACCTTTGCCACCAGCAAACAAAGGGGTGCCCAATGTGGCGGGCTGAGATCATACCCTACGAACCTGATGCGGTTAGTACCGCCGAAGGGATTGTGATGGATTTTCTTTATTCTCACTTGTAGCCGCACGGCAAGTTCTCTTTGTTCCCTTATTACCTTATTTAATTAGCACAAACAATCAGTGTATGAAAATCTATGTGAACAACAAAGAGCAGGAAGTGGCCGAACATCTTCGGGTGTCTGAGCTGGCGGCACAGCTGCAACTGCCGGAGCAGGGTATCGCCCTTGCGGTGAATAACCGGATGATTCCCCGCACGGAGTGGGAAAACACGGAGCTTACGCCCGAGGCAAACATTCTCATCATCAAAGCAGCATGCGGAGGATAAAGCCATGTTACCACTGCAATTCATCACTCACTTCACCGAACGGTATTCTTATCTTGACTCGGCGCGCATGGCGCTTGAGGGAGGATGCAAGTGGATTCAGTTGCGCATGAAAGATGCCGACGAACAAACCCTCCGGAATACGGCCCTTCAGGTGCAGGAACTCTGCCGACAACATGAAGCCATTTTCATCATTGACGACCACGTGGAGCTGGTCAAAGAGATTCATGCTGACGGCGTGCATCTGGGCAAGAACGACATGCCCATTGCCGAAGCGCGCCAACTGCTGGGTGAGGAGTATCTCATTGGCGGCACAGCAAACACATTTGACGATGTGCTGCAACACAAGAACGGAGGTGCTGACTACATTGGTTGCGGTCCTTTTCGCTTCACCACGACAAAAAAGAACCTGAGTCCCGTGCTCGGTCTGGACGGCTATCGCGACATTCTCCGTCAAATGGATGAAAACAATATCCATCTTCCCCTTGTGGCCATCGGCGGCATCACGTATGAAGACATTCCTGCCATCATGGCAACCGGCGTACACGGAATCGCCCTCTCCGGCACGATACTTCATGCAGATGACCCGGTGGCAGAAACGCGGCGCATCATTCACATCAACGATTAATTTCTAACATTATATATACATGGAAAAGCTTATCATAGCCGGACGTGAGTTTGACTCCCGCCTTTTCTTGGGCACCGGCAAATTCAACGCTAACGACGTCATGGAACAAGCCATCCTTGCTTCTGGAACGGAGATGGTGACAGTGGCCATGAAGCGCATTGAACTGAACGACAAAGACGATGACATGCTCAAGCATATCAAACACCCCAACATTCAACTTCTGCCAAACACTTCTGGTGTGCGCGACGCGGAGGAAGCCATCTTCGCTGCACAGATGGCGCGCGAAGCCTTTGGCACAAACTGGCTGAAGCTGGAGATTCATCCTGACCCACGTTATCTGTTGCCGGACTCTGTGGAGACGCTCAAGGCCACGGAGAAGCTGGTCAAAATGGGATTCGTCGTGCTCCCCTATTGTCAGGCTGACCCGGTGCTTTGCCGGCAACTGGAAGAGGCAGGTGCAGCAACAGTCATGCCGCTGGCTGCCCCCATCGGCACGAACAAGGGACTACAGACGAAAGACTTCATCCGCATCATCATTGAACAAGCAGGCATACCTGTCGTGGTGGATGCCGGCATCGGCGCACCGAGCCATGCGGCCGAAGCCATGGAGATGGGAGCTTCTGCATGCCTGGTCAATACGGCCATTGCCGTGGCCGGCGACCCCATACAGATGGCCATTGCTTTCAAGGAAGCTGTCATCGCCGGACGTCGGGCCTATGAAGCAGGTCTGGGCACGGTGACTTCTTCCTGGGAAGCTACAGCCAGCTCACCTCTGACTGCATTCCTTAATAAATAAACACTTGTCATCATGGAAAAAGACACAGACAAAAAAGCTTACGCACATGCCGAGAAAGCCTATATGCAAGGCACCATCTATCCTTTCATCCGCGTGGGAATGCAGAAGGTAAACCTTACGCCGACCGTGGAGATTGTCAATGGTGAGCGTATCACCACACCCAACGAGCCGGTGTATGTCTATGACACCAGCGGCGCATTCAGCGACCCCAATGTAACGATAGACCTGAAGAAAGGGTTGCCGCGCATGAGGGAAAGCTGGATCACCGGACGAGGCGACGTCGAACAACTGCCTTCCATCACCTCGGAGTATGGAAAAATGCGCCGCGACGACCGCAGCCTTGACCACTTGCGTTTCGAGCATATAGCCCTGCCCTATCGGGCAAAGGCGGGCCGTTGCTGCACGCAGATGTATTATGCCAAGCAGGGAATCGTCACACCAGAGATGGAATATGTTGCCATTCGTGAGAACATGAACTGCCGCGAGCTGGGCATCGACACCTACATCACGCCGGAGTTCGTGCGCGACGAAGTGGCTGCCGGACGGGCCGTTCTGCCTGCCAACATCAACCACCCGGAGAGTGAACCGATGATTATCGGGCGCAAGTTCTTGGTGAAAATCAACACCAATCTGGGCAACTCCGCCACGACTTCAAGCATTGACGAAGAGGTGGAGAAGGCCGTGTGGAGCTGCAAATGGGGAGGCGACACGCTGATGGACCTCTCCACAGGCGCCAACATTCACGAAACGCGTGAGTGGATTATCCGCAACAGCCCCGTTCCCGTGGGCACCGTGCCCATCTACCAGGCGCTGGAGAAGGTGAACGGCCGCGTGGAGGATTTGACGTGGGACATCTATCGCGACACGCTTATCGAACAGTGTGAACAGGGCGTCGACTACTTCACCATCCACGCAGGTGTGCGGCTGCAAAACGTCCACCTTGCCGACAAGCGCCTCTGCGGCATCGTCAGCCGGGGCGGCAGCATCATGAGCAAATGGTGCCTGCTTCACAACCGCGAGAGCTTTCTTTATGAACACTTTGATGACATCTGCGACATCCTCGCGCAGTATGACGTGGCCATTTCGTTGGGCGACGGACTGCGCCCCGGCTCCATAGCCGATGCCAATGACGATGCGCAGTTTGCCGAACTCGACACGCTGGGCGAACTCGTCATCCGCGCGTGGGAGAAGAACGTTCAGGCGTTCATCGAAGGCCCCGGACACGTGCCCATGCACAAGATTCAGGAGAACATGGAGCGGCAAATCAAGCACTGTCACAATGCCCCCTTCTACACCCTTGGACCGCTTGTGACCGACATTGCCCCGGGCTATGACCACATAACATCGGCCATCGGTGCGGCACAAATCGGGTGGCTCGGCACGGCAATGCTCTGCTATGTCACGCCGAAGGAACACCTCGGGCTGCCAAACCGGGAAGATGTGCGCACGGGCGTCATCACCTATAAGATTGCCGCTCATGCGGCCGACCTGGCCAAAGGGCACCCCGGAGCCCAGATACGTGACAACGCTTTGTCGAAGGCTCGCTATGAATTCAGATGGAGAGACCAGTTCCATCTCAGCCTCGACCCCGACCGAGCGCTGGCGTATTTTAACGAAGGACGGCACACCGAAGGCGAATATTGCACCATGTGCGGGCCGAACTTCTGCGCCATGAAGCTCAGCCGTGATTTGAAACAAATATGACACAACACAATTATTTAGCATAACAAAGGAATATGTTTAGTGACGAATTGGAACGAATTCCGTGGGATGAAACCACGGAGAAGATTCTCTCAAAGACCGACGCCGACGTGCGCCGCGCGCTGAGCCGCGAGCATTGTGATGTGGACGATTTCATGGCCCTCATATCACCTGCGGCAGAACCTTATCTGGAGACGATGGCACAATTGAGCCGCCGATACACACTCGAGCGGTTTGGCAAGGTCATCTCAATGTTCGTGCCCCTCTATCTGACAAACTCGTGCACGAACGGGTGCATCTACTGCGGATTCCATGCCAGCAACCCCATGAAGCGCACCATCCTCACGGAAGAGGAGATGGTGAACGAATACAAAGCCATCAAGAAGCTCGCACCGTTTGAAAACCTGCTCATCGTGACGGGCGAGAATCCGGCGAAGGCAGGCGTGCCCTATCTGGCGCGCGCGCTCGACCTTGCCAAACCCTATTTCAGCAATCTGAAAATTGAAGTCATGCCCCTCAGTGCGGAAGACTACCGCGAACTCACGCACCACGGCATGAACGGAGTCATCTGTTTTCAGGAAACATATCACAGGGAGAACTACAAAACCTATCACCCTCGCGGCATGAAGTCGAACTTTGAATGGCGCGTAAACGGCTTCGACCGCATGGGGCAGGCAGGCGTCCACTCCATCGGAATGGGCGTACTAATCGGCCTCGAAGACTGGCGCACGGACGTGACTATGATGGCCTTTCACCTGCGTTACCTGCAACGACACTACTGGAAGACGCGCTACAGTGTGAACTTTCCCCGCATGCGTCCGTCGGAAAACGGCGGATTTCAGCCTAACGTCGTCATGAGCGACCGCGAGCTTGCGCAGCTGACTTTTGCCATGCGAATATTCGACCATGACGTCGACATCTCGTACTCAACGCGCGAAAGCGCAGCTTTCCGTGACCACATGGCCACGCTCGGTGTCACCACAATGTCGGCCGAAAGCAAGACCGAGCCGGGCGGCTACTTCAGCTATCCGCAGACACTCGAGCAGTTTCACGTCAGCGACGAACGCACGGCCGCCGAAGTGTGCCGAGCCCTCCGAAGCGCCGGCCGCGAACCCGTTTGGAAAGACTGGGACGCCAGCTTTGACCGCCCGAGGCTGCATGCCTGACGCACATTGAAATATGTTTACTGGCCGCCCGCGCCCCGATGCGGTGGCCGCAAAGGCAGTGCCGAGGTGGCCACAAAGGCAACCCCGAGGTGGCCACCAAGGCATGGTCAAGGTGGCCACAAAGGCAATGCCAAGGTGGCCACCGAGGCAACGGGCTGACGGCCAACACATTACAGCAGGCTCAGCGAGGAGATGCGGCAAATGAACGATGATAAAACAACTTTACAAGCAGAAACACCTCACATGGAACGTTATGACAGGCAGATGATGCTGCCGGAAATCGGGCCCGAAGGGCAGGAAAAGCTCGCCCGGGCGCGCGTACTCATTGTCGGCGTGGGCGGACTTGGCTCGCCCATTGCCCTCTACCTTGCCGGGGCCGGCGTGGGCACCCTGGGGCTTGTTGATGACGACGTTGTGAGCCTGAGCAACCTCCAGCGGCAGGTGCTCTATGGCGAGGACGAGGTGGGATGCCCGAAGGCTCTCTGTGCCCGACGCCGCATCGAGGCGCTCAATCGTGACATCCGAGTCGAGGCCCACGTGTGCCGCCTCACGCCCGAAAACGCTGCCAATCTGGTGGCGGGCTACGACCTTGTGGTGGACGGGTGCGACAATTTTGCCACCCGATATCTCATTGACGACACGTGTGCGGCGCAGAACAAGCCCTACGTCTACGGAGCCATCCGCGCCTTCGACGGCCAGGTGTCGGTGTTCAACCACCCCCCGCGGCGCGTGCGTTACCGCCACCTCTTCCCCGACGAGGCGGCCATGCTTGCCATGCCCTCCCCTCCCCGCGGCGTGCTTGGCGTGACGCCCGGAGTGGTGGGTTGTGCCGAGGCGGCCGAGGCTCTGAAGCTCATTGCCGGCTTCGGCGAGCCGCTTTCGGGGCGCCTCTGGACGATTGACCTGCTGACGATGCAGACACACACCATTGGCCTCTGAACGCTTGCCGCAATGGAAAGAAACGTTTATTTTTGTGGAAAATTCAGACATTCGATGAAACTCATACTAATCACCACCCCGACGTTCTTCACCGAAGAAGACCAGATTCTCACGGCTTTGTTTGAAGAAGGCCTCGACATTCTTCACGTTCGCAAGCCGCAGTCTGACGCCCTTTACACGGAGCGTCTGCTCAGTCTGCTGCCGGCTCAATATCACAAGCGCATCGTCCTTCACGACCATTTTCAGCTCACGCGCGAGTTCAACCTCATGGGCATCCACCTCAACCATCGCAACCCCGAGCCCCCCGTGGGATATGGCGGACACATCAGTTGCTCGTGCCATTCCATCGACGATGTGCGCCGTCGGAAGAGCCCTTGCGATTACGTGTTCCTAAGTCCCATATTCGACAGCATCTCAAAGAACAACTATAGTCCTGCCTACACACGCACACAGCTGATGCAGGCTGCGAAGGCCGGCATCATTGACCGCAAGGTGATTGCCCTTGGAGGTGTCAACACCGTCAACATGCTGCACGTGAAAGAGTTGGGCTTTGGTGGCGCCGCCGTGCTGGGCGATGTGTGGAGCCGTTTCTCCCTTTTCGACACGGTGAGCTACAAAAGCCTGCTGTCGCACTTCAGGAAGCTGAAGAGCTTGGCCGAATAAAAAAACGCAGACAGCGGTGCCACATTATGTATATTTTCATACCTTTGCAGCAGATTAACAACTAACCGTACAGATAACGCCATATAAAATCATGAGCGAAACATCCTCCTTTATGGTATTCTCGGGCACCAATACGAGATACCTTGCAGAGAAGATTTGCACCAGTTTAGGATGCAAGTTAGGTAACATGAACATCACACACTTTGCCGACGGTGAGTTCTCCGTGTCCTACGAAGAGTCCATCCGGGGCCGCCATGTGTTCCTCGTGCAGTCCACCTTTCCCAACTCGGATAACTTGATGGAGCTGCTTTTGATGATTGACGCGGCCAAGCGTGCGTCGGCCAAAAGCATCATCGCCGTCATCCCCTATTTCGGCTGGGCCCGCCAGGACCGCAAGGACAAGCCGCGCGTGTCCATCGCCGCAAAGTTGGTGGCCGACATCCTGAGCGTGGCCGGCATTGACCGCCTGATTACGATGGATTTGCATGCCGACCAGATACAAGGATTCTTCGATGTGCCGGTGGATCACCTCTATGCCTCCACCGTTTTCGTGCCCTACATCCAATCATTGAATCTTGAAAACCTCGTCATTGCCACGCCGGATGTAGGCGGATCAAAGCGCGCGAGCTCATATTCGAAATACCTTGGCGTGCCCTTGGTGCTGTGTCACAAAACACGCGAGAAGGCCAACGTGGTGGCTTCGATTCAAATCATCGGCGACGTGAAAGACAAGAACGTGGTGCTCATTGACGACATGGTGGACACCGCGGGCACCATCACCAAGGCGGCCGACGTCATGAAGGCAGCCGGTGCGCGCTCCGTTCGTGCGATAGCCACCCACAGCGTGATGTCCGGCCCGGCATCGGAACGTGTGCAGAATTCGCAGCTTGAGGAGCTGGTTTTCACCGACAGCATCCCCTACTCGAACCGCTGTGCGAAGGTGCGTCAGCTCTCCATTGCCGACATGTTTGCCGAGACAATCCGCCGCGTCATGGTCAACGAGTCCATCAGTTCACAATACATCATCCAATAATCGGCAATGCCCCGGTGGCAAGGCCGACGCCATGAAGAAGTGCCGTTCTCCCCTGCGAGAGCGGCATTTTTCTCTTAATAGAAGCTAAATGTTACACAGATTCCTGTCTGTAAAAGAAAAGAATACCTACCTTTATCGGCATCTCATAAAAACATAAATTTTATATGAAAAAGCTTACCTATTTATTAGCAAGTGCGGCTGTTCTCGCAGCCTGCCAGTCGCAACCCACCTCTTTCAGAATCACAGGAACGGTGGAAGACGGCGCACCAATCAAAGACAGCACGCTGGCCGTGCTCTACACTCCCTCGGGCAATGACACCGTTGAAGTCATGAACAGACAATTCGTTTTCGAGGGAAAAGCCGACACGGCTCAGCTCGTCAACATCCGTTTCTTCAGCAAAGAAAGCCAGCGTCCCTACAACAGTGTGAGCCTTGTGCTTGAGAATGGCAACATCAACGTGGCGTTCAGTGAGAACACTACCAACGTGGGAGGTACGGCCTACAACGACATGCTCAACAGCTTTAACCAGAAGAACGACAGCATCAATCAGCCCGTGAGAGAAGCCTACAAGGCCGTCAGGGACACGACTCTGAGCGAGGCCGAGCGCAACTCGATGATGATGGAAGTCCGCGAAATGAGCAAAAAGGCCAGCGAAGAGACAGCTGCCCTTTGCAAGACTTTCATCGAGGAAAACATCGGCAATGTGCTGGGTTACTCTTTCCTTACAAACTACGGTTCATCCCTTTATTCAGTGGAAGAGCGTGAAGCCATGATTCCGCAGGTGGCCCCCATCTACGCCAACAGCGAAGCCATTGCAAACATGAAGGCCCGCATTGAGATTGAGAAAAAGACAGCCGTGGGACAACAATTCACCGACTTCGCCATGCAGACCCCCGAGGGCAAGGAGCTTAAACTGTCGGACGTAGTGGCCAGAAACAAGGTGACATTGGTTGACTTTTGGGCCAGCTGGTGCGGCCCTTGCCGTGCAGAAATGCCGAACGTCGTAAAAGATTATAAGACATTTAAGAGCAAAGGTCTGGGCATCGTGGGCGTCTCTCTGGACGACAATGCAGAGGCTTGGAAGAAGGGCATCAAGGACCTTGGCATCACTTGGGAACAGATGTCTGACTTGAAAGGATGGAAAAGCGAAGGTGCCAAGCTGTATAACGTGCACGCCATTCCTGCAACCGTGTTGATTGGTCAAGACGGAATCATCATCGCCAGGGACTTGCGTGGTGAAGACCTGACCAACAAATTGAGCGAACTTTTGAACTGATCTGTAACGACTGATTTTACGAATCGTCCGGTGCTTCCCTCCGTGTTGCATCGGACGACTTTTTTTCTTGAAATCTCAGTTCCACCTTTATATATGTGTGTTGAAGTTTGTACCTTTGCTCGTCAATTACGGAAATCACGGACAAACAATAGAACTTTATGAATATAGCGATAGTAGGAACAGGCTATGTGGGGCTTGTCAGCGGCACATGTTTCGCAGAGATGGGTGTAAACGTCACCTGCGTGGATGTGAATCAGCAAAAGATTGAAAGTCTGCAGCACGGGCACATCTCCATCTATGAACCGGGGCTTGATGAAATGGTGTTGCGCAATCAGCGTGAAGGGCGTCTTCACTTCACGACAGACATCAAGTCATGCCTCAATGATGTGGAAATCGTCTTCATTGCCGTAGGAACTCCTCCCGATGAAGATGGCAGTGCCGACCTGAGGTATGTTTTGGACGTCGCCCGCACCGTGGGTCGTGAGATGAGTCACTACACTTTGTTGGTGACAAAGTCCACCGTGCCCGTCGGCACAGCCCGTAAAGTGAAAGCCATCATAGAGGAAGAGTTGGCACGGCGTGGGCTGAATATCCCGTTCGACGTAGCTTCCAATCCGGAGTTTTTGAAAGAAGGAGCAGCCATCAAGGACTTCATGAGTCCAGACCGTGTCGTAGTCGGAGTCGAATCAGAGAAGGCCAGAGAATTGATGACACGCTTATATCGTCCGTTCTTATTAAATAATTTCAGAGTCATATTCACAGACATACCTTCTGCCGAGATGATCAAATACGCGGCCAATTCCATGTTAGCTACACGCATCAGCTTCATGAACGACATAGCCAATCTTTGTGAGTTGGTGGGTGCTGATATAAACATGGTTCGCAGAGGCATCGGGTCAGACTCTCGTATAGGGAGCAAATTCCTTTATGCCGGTTGTGGATATGGAGGCAGTTGCTTCCCCAAAGACGTAAAGGCGCTAATCAAGACTGCTGAACAAAACGGATATGAAATGCACGTATTGAAAGCAGTGGAGGAAGTAAACGAAAATCAGAAATCAATTCTTTTCCACAAACTAAGCAATTACTATGGTGGTATGCTACGCGATAAGACCATTGGTATATGGGGATTGGCATTCAAAGCAGAGACCGACGACATGCGAGAGGCAACATCATTAGTGACCATAGACCTGCTATTGAAAACCGGATGTAAAGTGCGCGTGTTTGACCCCGTTGCTATGGATGAATGTCATCGTCGCATCGGAGATGTTGTGGAGTATGCGGCAGACATGTATGATGCCACACTCAATGCTGATGCACTATTGGTTATCACTGAATGGAAACAGTTTCGCCTGCCCAACTGGGGAGTTGTGCGCAAACTGATGAATCGTCCGTTCGTTATCGACGGACGTAACATTTATGATGCACATGAGATAAAGAATTTTGGATTTGAATATACTTGCATCGGACGCTAATGACTCTCATACGATCAACCATTAATGACACTATTTGTGCCATTGCCACAGCACAAGGGGGCGCTATCGGCATTGTCCGAGTATCCGGTTCTCACGCCATTACCATTACCGATAGTATATTTACTCCAGCCGGTTCCCCCATTCCATTGGCAGAACGCAAACCGAATACAATTACTTTCGGATACATCAGAGATGACAAACAAGAAATAATAGATGAAGTGTTAGTGAGCATCTTTCGAGCCCCGCATTCATACACAGGTGAAGATGTTGTAGAAATATCCTGTCATGGTTCTTCATACATCCTCCAAAAAGTAATGCAACTTCTCATTGAACATGGATGCCGTGCAGCCGGTCCCGGTGAATACACACAGCGTGCTTTCCTACACGGGAAGATGGACTTAAGCCAAGCAGAAGCCGTGGCAGACCTTATAGCCTCGACATCTGAAGCTACTCATCGCCTTGCCATGAACCAGATGCGTGGTGACTTTAGTCGTGAGTTGAGCATACTACGAAATCAGTTGTTGCATCTTACTTCATTATTAGAACTCGAATTAGATTTTAGTGACCATGAAGAACTGGAGTTTGCAGACCGTTCAGATTTATTGCAACTGGCGACACAGATTGAAGGAATTATTACAAAACTAATAGACTCTTTCGATACAGGTAATGCAATAAAGAAAGGAATACCTGTCGCTATAATCGGAGAGACCAATGCTGGTAAATCAACCCTACTCAACGCACTTGTAGGTGATGAACGTGCAATCGTAAGCGATATTCACGGCACAACACGCGATGTGATTGAAGATAGCATAAACATTAATGGAGTCATCTTTCGTTTTATTGATACAGCAGGTATTCGCCAGACCCAAGACACAATTGAAGCTCTAGGCATAGAACGCAGTTTTAAAGCCTTAGAGCAAGCAATAATCGTAATTCTCATGTATGATCTTCAACGTCCAGCTGCTGATTTTCTTGCTTTTTATAAGAAAATAGTTCCACATCTTTTTCATAAGCAAGTAGTCTTAGTCATGAACAAATGCGATGTAGTGAAAGACATTCCCACTCAAATTATTCAACAGACTTCTGATATGGATTGGAATCTAATAGTGATTTCGGCTAAGCAAAAGCTTAATATTGACCAACTCCAGGCATTACTTGTAGATCTCACCCACCTACCAGAAATTCATCAAGGAGATATTATTGTAACAAACATTCGACATTATGAAGCACTTACACATGCTCTTGATTCTATTCAGCGTGTGCAAAAAGGATTAACTATAAATCTTTCCGGTGATTTTATATCCCAAGATCTCCGTGAATGTATATTCCATTTAAATGATATATTGGGAGAAGTTACTACTGATGAAGTTTTGAATAATATATTTAAATATTTTTG
>CAZOKL010000021.1:10857-26526 GCA_964580305.1 uncultured Bacteroides sp. | reverse complement strand
AATGTCCCGCTATATGAAGGACATTTACGGAATATCCCTATGAATCTGTGTAAAAACAAAAAGAGGATACATCATGCGTATATTTGATGCATCCTCTTCTTTGTGATAAGTTTTATGCTTTCAGCTTATTTCTTTCTTGCATTGCCATAACGGCTCATGAATTTATCAACGCGTCCTGCTGTGTCGACCAGCTTAGATTTTCCGGTGTAGAACGGGTGTGAAGAACTGGAGATTTCAAGTTTCACACAAGGATAAGTTTCACCTTCAAATTCAATAGTGTCTTTAGTTGCACATGTAGAACGTGAGAGGAACATGTCACCGTTTGACATATCTTTAAATACTACCGGACGATAGTTTTCAGGATGAATGCCTTTTTTCATATTCGTATATATTTATTTTCCTTTTATATTTAATTTCTTCTTTTTCTGGTAACAAAAAAGTCGTGTAATGGTCTTAATTCAGGGCGCAAAGGTAAGCATTCCTACTTAACAGGCAAAAAGTTTTCCTTTGTTTTTTCTTGAACAAGAAGGTTTTTTCGTGTCTTTACTTCAGGGAGTATTCATTGTCTTGCATTTTTTATAAGCTCTTTGCGGAATTTGATTTCGGCTATCATAATGCGGAAGATTTTCTTGTTGCTTAGTTGTTCCCGATATTTCTCGACATATTCGCGTTCGAGCTTTTCAAGTGAGACTTGTGCATTCAGGATTTGGTTAACAGCTGATTCGTATTGCCTTTCATACAGATCTTGTTCCATTGCTTTTTTTCGTTTGGCATTAGCATCGTCTGTAAGCAACTTTTTTTTATCTTGCAACTCGAAATAGAGCGGAAAGAAGAAATCTGCTTCTTTAGACGTCAATTCGGCTTCACGGATGATGAAGTCTTTTTGCTTTTTACGGAATGTTTCTTTTGAGATGTTTTCTATCTTCTTGGATTGAGCCAATGTGTTGGTTGGAATATTCAAGCATCCGGTAAGAACGAATAAAAGTGTAAGCAAATATGTTTTCATTGAATTTATGATTTCTTGTCAGGTTAACTTTCTTTGTCGACATCCGTTAGATAACAATAGACAGAATAGTCGTCCATGTGTGAGTTCATCAGGGCGTCTTCCAAGTATTCTTCGGCATAAGAACGTTCTGAATGGTCGTTGGCTGTGTGTGAGGTAATATGTACTTGTTGCACGGTGGGGCCAATGATGTAGTGTGCACCTGCGATGATGCCACAAAACATAGCAGCCATGTAGAGCCACGGTTTAATGCGTTGCCAGATGGTAATGTGGTGTGGAGCTTCAATAGAGATTTTCTTTTCTGGAAGTTTGTCCATCAGTTGCTGTGTGAAGTGTTCAAAATAACCATCGGGCACACTGAAAGGATTGTCCTTTCCACAGATATCTTCTAGTTTCTTACTTTTCATGTTGTTGTTTATACGTTGTGTATCTTATTTTAGAGATTAGACCGAAGAAATGTGATAAGGTTTAAAGCGAACTTTTCAAAAAGAGTTCGATCTTCTTGACTGCGTAATGGTAGGTCGCTTTGAGTGCACCTACGCTCGTGCCGAGTATTTCCGATATTTCTTCATATTTCAAGTTCTGGAAATATTTCATGTTAAATACTAATCGTTGCTTTTCGGGCAGAGTCAGAATTGCCCGTTGTAAGAGTAGTTGTGTTTCGTCACCGTTGAAGAATGGGTCGCTTTCCAATTTGTTTACGATGCCTGCTTCTGGATCGTCAAGTGGAACGGACTGGTTATTATGCTGCTTGCTGAGGAAAGTAAGACATTCGTTGAGTGCGATTCGATAAAGCCAGGTAGCAATTTTGGCGTCTCCACGGAAGTAGTCGATGTGAGTCCAGGCTTTGATGAAAGTATTCTGAAGCAGATCGTTTGTGTCGTCATGTGACAAAACCATGCGGCGTATCTGCCAATAGAGCTGTTCGCTGTATTGATTTACGATGATTTCAAAGGCAGACCGTTGGGTTTGAGGGTCGTGCAGCTGATTGATTATTGTATTTTCGTCGTAGACTTTCATGCGTCGTTTGTTGCGTACGTAAAATGCCTGTCATAAGGCGATGCACAGGTTCTCTTTAGCTGCAATTGTTCTCGGAAATATCTTTCGGGCTTCTTTCAGAAGTATACTTTCGTCCTCGTAGCGTGCTGAGTAGTGGCCGATGAGTAGCCGTTTGACGGTAGCATCTTTTGCCAGTTGGGCTGCTTGGGCTGCAGTTGTATGAAATGTTTCTTTGGCCCGTGCAGACTCGTTGTCTGTGAAAGTGGCTTCATGATAGAGCAAGTCCACTTCCCGCACGATTTCTGCCAGTCGGGGCAGATAAATGGTGTCAGAGCAATAGGCATAGCTGCGTGGTGGAGCCGATGGGCGTGTCAGCCGTTCGTTGGGGATCACCGTACCGTCAGGGAGGACATAGTCCGCGCCGTTTTTGATGGCGTTGATGGCATAAGTAGGTATTTCATAGAAGTCGATCATATCACGAATGATGTGATTGGGAGTCTGTTTTTCCCGGAATAGAAATCCGCTGCATGAGATACGGTGCTGCAGGGGAATGGTGTAAATACTGACTGAACGGTCGTCATAGATGAGAGACGATGTGCCGGTGTCGAAAGGATGAAACATGACTTTATAATCCATACCTTTACAGAAAAAGTCCAGTTGGGGGTGCAACAAGGTTTCGAGTTCTGCTGGCGAATAAATGTGCATGGTAGCAGTCCGACCCAGCATACCGAAGGTGGATAACAAGCCGATGAGACCAAAGCAATGGTCACCATGCAGATGGGAAATAAAGATATGATTTAGACGGGAAAACTTCAAGCGAGAACGTCGGAGCTGGATTTGGGTACCTTCACCGCAGTCAATCATGAAAAGTTTTTCGCGGATGTTTACCACCTGCGAACTTGGATAATGCAGTGTCGTGGGCAGTGCTGAACCACACCCTAATATGTTGACTTCAAATTTCTCCATTGTGTGACAAAAGTAGTAAAAAATTGGGAACAATGTCAATTCTTAATGGGAGTATTGCGAGAAAAAGTCTTTTTGTCGGAGAGAATAGAAGTATCGTACGCAGAGAATGTCGTTAGACTTTCTGCGTATGATACTTCTTGTCTTTAACATCTGCGTCAGAAACTTTGTTTGTGAAACTCGACAACAGCTTCGATGCCCTTGTGCAGGATATCGAGTGGTATGTTCTCATTGGGCGAATGGATGGCATTGCTTTCCAGCCCGAACCCCATAAGTACGGTCTTGACGCCGAGTATGCGTTCGAAATCAGATATGATGGGAATGCTGCCTCCACGGCGCACGGCCAATGGTTGCTTACCGAATGCCTTGGCAAATCCCTTTTCCGCAGCCTGGTAGGCCGGCAGGTCGATGGGGCAGACGTAGCCTTCGCCTCCGTGCATCGGAGTCACTTTCACCTGTATGGAGCGGGGCGCGATAGATTGGATGTAGTCAATAAATAGGCGGGAGATCTCCTCGTGTTTTTGGTGCGGTACGAGCCGGCATGACACCTTTGCATAGGCTTTTGAGGGGATAACGGTTTTCGAACCTTCGCCCGTGTAACCTCCCCAGATGCCACAGATGTCGAACGACGGTCGGCAACTATTGCGTTCCAGTGTGGAGTATCCCTTCTCGCCTTGCAGCTCGTCCACACCGATAGCAGCTTTGTATCGAGTTTCGTCGAAGGGGATCTGGGCAATCATCCGGCGCTCGGCTTCGGGCACGGGCTCCACGCGGTCATAGAAATGGGGGATGGTGATGCGTCCTTCATCGTCGACCACCTGCGCCAACATCTTGCAGAGCACGTTTATGGGGTTGGCCACAGCACCGCCGAAGTGACCCGAGTGAAGATCACGGTTCGGACCAGTCACTTCAATTTCCCAATAGGCCAGGCCGCGTAGGCCGGTCGTGAGTGAGGGTAGGTCAGCGCCCAACATACTGGTATCAGACACGAGAATGACGTCGGCTTTCAGCAGTTCCTTATGTTCTTTCAGGAAAGCGTTCAGGCTGGGCGAGCCGATTTCTTCTTCGCCTTCGAAAATGAACTTCACGTTGTGACGCAACTCGCCGTGGCGCATCATATATTCAAATGCTTTTACTTGGATGAACGACTGTCCTTTGTCGTCGTCGGCTCCGCGAGCGAAGATGTGTCCGTCGCGTATCTCAGGTTCAAACGGGGCACTCTTCCACAGTTCAAGTGGTTCGGCTGGCATCACGTCGTAATGCGCATAGATGAGCACCGTAGGTGCGTCGGGCGACACGCGCTTTTCTGCATAGACCAGCGGGTTGCCTTGTGAGGGCATCACCATCGCCTCGTCAACTCCGGCTTCGAGCAAGAGTGTCTTCCAGCGCTGGGCACAGGCGAGCATGTCGTCTTTATGCTCCGGTTGTGCACTGATGCTGGGGATGCGGATGAGGCTGAACAGTTCGTCCATGAAACGAGGCTCGTTTTCTCTGATATATTCTTTTACGTCCATTGTGTATTGAAGTTTTAGATTTTTATAGATGAGTAGTCTTGTTGAGTAGGTAGTTGTCGAGCAGGGTCATGGCCGTCATAGCTTCCACGATGGGCACTGCTCGGGGAAGCACGCACGGGTCGTGCCGACCATGGACTGTGACGCAAGTGTCGTGTCCGGTTGTGTCGACGGTCGTCTGTTCCATGAGCACTGTGGCCACGGGCTTGAATGCTACACGAAAATAGATATCCTGGCCGTTGCTGATACCACCCTGGATGCCGCCCGAGTGGTTGGTGCGTGTGTCGATGCGTCCGTTGTGGTCATAGAAAATGTCGTTCTGCTGCGAGCCGGTCAGTTCCATGCCGCCAAAGCCTTCGCCGTATTCAAAGCCTTTCACGGCATTAATGCTGAGCATGGCAGCTCCCAGCGCGGCATGCAGTTTGCCGAAAACTGGCTGTCCCAGTCCCGCCGGGCATCCCCGGACTACACATGTGATGACACCCCCGATAGTATCACCACGGCCTTTTACCGCATCAATCAGTGCTTCCATTTCTTTTGCTTTTTCTAGGTCGGGACAGCGCACGGGGGTTTGCTCAATAAGGTTGAAATCATAGTGTGTATAGGGGTGTTCAAGGGCGATGGGTCCTACTTGCGACGTGTAGGCCGTTATCGTTACGTCCAGTTGCCGCAGGGCTAGTTTTGCCAGAGCACCACCCACACAGCGGGAGATGGTTTCGCGGGCCGAGGAGCGTCCACCTCCTCGATGGTCACGAAGACCATATTTATAGGTATATGTGTAGTCGGCATGAGAGGGGCGGAAGAGGTTTCGCAGGTTCTCATAGTCTGATGAATGTTGGTTGGTGTTGTGGACAATGAAGCCGATGGGACATCCCGTGGAGCGTCCTTCGAAGATGCCTGAGAGAAACTCCACAGCATCGGGTTCACGTCGTGCCGTTGTGAGACGACTCTGGCCCGGACGGCGTCGGTTCAGTTCAGCCTGCACGAAGTCTGTGTCAATCTCGATGCCGGCCGGAAAGCCGTCGACAACGCCTCCTATAGCCGGGCCGTGCGATTCGCCAAACGTGGTCAACCGCAGTAGGTTTCCGAAAGTATTGTTGAACATAGATGAATATGTTTAAAAGATGGTTAGTAATCTACTTGTCAAAAGTAGCAGGAATATATAAGGTGTACAAATCGGAGGACGTAAAATCGTCTTCTGTCCTTCAGATGACTCTTTCAGACTGTTGAGATTATAGGCGCTCCGATAGCTTGTCTCGATTTGCTCCATATAAAGAAAGAAGGAGGGCAAACGGTCTTTCCGTTGTGCCCTCCCACAGTGTATATAAACCTTTTCAGAATGCGTATCCGAAACCGAAATTTAAGTAGATGCTATACATGCTGAAAGTGATGGTGTCGAAATTTTTATGGAAGATGTCGTTCAGTCCCCACTGTAGGTCGGCATGAACGTTCAGGTGCTTGTAGGCTTTCCACAAGCCGCCCACTTGAACACCCCATTGAAAATTGCGTAAGTTGTCAGAGAAATCGTATGTGGCAGAACTGTCACCCTCAAAGTTTACGGTATAGCCGGTGGCGTCTGGAGTTCGCAGGTGACCGTCATAGACGCTGCCGGAGAAGTTGCCGCTGATCAGATAGGAGAAGTATGGCCCCGCAGCCACTTGCCAGCGTTGGTTTATTCGGTATCGGGCCAGCACGGGAATAGAGAGTTGCGACATCTTCACTTCAGTCTTCACTCCTCCGGTCCACAGACCCGATGTCGATCCGCCTGCATCGTTGAAGATTTCCATTCCGTAGTTCTTCACTGTTGCTTTGGTGTTCATTTCTTTTGTGTCGAGGCGCAGTCCGAGGGTGATGCCCCATTTTCTCTCTGTGTCCAGCCATTTGGTGGCATTACCTTCGATGCTAAGGGCCAGCCCCGGCTTATAACTGTCTATGCTTCTGATTTCTTTAGGAAGAGGCAGGGGCGATGTGCCTCCGATGTTCACTCCGGCCCTGAACTCATAGTCCAGCCCGTGGAGTGATGACCATAACAAGCCTTTGTATTCGCGCCAGGTCTGTGCATTGGCCGTGATGCCGGCCACCAGGAGGAGTATGATGGTTATGATGTTTCTTTTCATAATATTATCGCTGTTATTCGTTATCAGACTATTCACTTTCAGTATCATCTTCACATATGATGTTCACTTCGTCAATCCATAGGGTACTGCCCACGGCACCACGGAAGTAAGCTCCTTCTTTGCTTGAGGAGAAGACGATGGCCAGTTTATATTGTCCTTCAGCCAGCGCCTCGCGGTCAACTGTCTTTCCTTCAACCAGTTCAAAGTCCAGTTCGAATTCTGTCCACTCGTCAGTCTCCTCAGTTTCCGGAATGCGGGCCACGAGCACGATATGTTCATTTTGCGAGCGTCCGTCAATGGGGAAGAGGTCGCCGTCGAGCGAGTAGTCACTTGTCGGGGCTTCGTAGAGCACGGCGTAGATGTCACCCGTGTCGTCCACTCCCAGCGGATTGCCGTCAGCATCGTACATCTCGCCTCCAGAATGGTATTTATACCATCCTGTCATTTTCACCGGCATGCGTGTGAAAGGGTATCCGAAGAGTGTGGATTCCAAGGGAGCAGACAAGGCGTTCGCGACGTCAAACGAGCCGACAAAAAGGTTCCCGGCTGCAATGCGCATGTTGACCATAGCTCCAAAACTTCCGGTGTCTCGGGTTTGTAGGCATACGCAGTTACCACCTTGATATCCCTTCGTAGTTTGTACAGTCGGGTAATCTTCAGGGGTGGAGGCCATGCCCGTGAGTTGGAATCCCGGGTTTCCGCTGGCCCATTCCATGATGTCGGATTCGTTTGCCAGATAAATGATATGGTAAGGCTCCTTTTGGCTGGTATTCTCAAATGAATAGCTGGTGGGGAGAGATATGTGGTTCAACCGGATGCGATAGGTCGCCATTGTCACTCCGTCCTCAGCTGTGACGGTGAAGTCGCGTTCAGAGTTTTGACTGAAATCATACAAGGGAGGGTCATCGTTGGGTTCCGTTGTGTTGGGTTGGATGGTGGCCCCTTCGGAGAGTGTGAATATCAGTTCTTGTACGTCATTGTTCTCCAAGGTATACAGATCGATAGTTTTCGACGTATAGTTGATGTTGACCAATTGCAGTCCGCTTCCCGTGCAGCCGTCTATGGCTGCTTCCACATTGAGTGCTTCGTCCTGGATGCAGGAGGTGAAAAGCACAGTGCTTAACAGCAAGAAGAGGGAAAATTGTTTCATGAATAATAAAACTAAAATGGGTTTGTAATGAGATGAGGATTCTTTGCAAGGCAAGCCGGCATGCTTGTGCGGCCGGCAGCCTGAAAATGAGGGTGGTGTGTCTGATGTCTTTCAAAATGCACCGTTTAGGAATGACAGCCACAACCGTTGTGATGATGTTCGTGTTCGCCGCCACAATCATCGCTACAGCCTCCACCACAGCAGTTACAGCCTCCGCCGCATCCTTCTCCGGCATACATGTTGACCACTTCCTGGATTTCGGCATTTGTGGCCGGGCGCGATTCAGTCACCGTGCCCACAAAGTGAAGGTCTTTTCCGGCAAACGGGTGGTTGAAGTCCATGCGCACCGTGTCTTCTTTGATTTCCACGACAGTTCCGTTTAAGTGATTGCCGTCGCTGTTGACCATTGGAATGATGTTTCCGACAAACACGCGCTTGGTGTCAAACTGACCGTCGATTTCAAAGAAATGTTTAGGCAGGTCGAGTATGTGTGTCGGGTCGATTTCTCCGTAAGCATCGGCCATAGGAATAACAAAGTCGAATTTATCGCCCTTGTTGAGCTTGGCAATGTTTTCCTCGAAGACCTCCAGCGTGATGCCCATGCCTGAGATGAATTGGAACGGATGTTCGGCTGGTGCCTGTTCAACCATGTTTTCTTTATCTCCGTCTTCGATATATAATTCGTAAGCGACGGTGATGTATTTGTTAGAGTTGTTCTCCATATACCTTATTATATATGTTAGGAATTAAAAAATGATGGGACAAAGATACGCAAATCTCAGACGACATGAGGTGAAATGGACACGTTTTTTGAAGAAACGGACGTGTTTTAGTGGAAAAACTTATAATTAAGAACTTATTTGGACGCTTTTATGACGATTTTTCTTGATATAAATCAATTAAGTGACGGTTTATTTGGTTGTTTATATATATTAACAATATAAGCGAGGCGGATGTAAGAAAAGCCTTATATATTTGCATTGTCAAAAAGAAAGAAATAGAAGAGAAAAATGAATATTTAGTTATTAAATTTGTTTTTTAAGGTAAAAGGAGAAAGATTATGAAAAGGATTACATTACTTTTTGCAGCAACGCTGTTTATGGTTTCTGCAAGTTTTGCTGGTGAAAGAACCAATGCTGAAACTTGGGCTTGGTCAGTGAATGCAGGTCGTTTGACTCGCTGTCTTGGATTGAAGAGTAATCAGTATGACAATGTTGCCACGGCTTGTGAGTATTTCTCAAACAGTCTCTTGAAAGCTGCCCGCAGCAATGACGAAGTTTCTCGCTCAACGCTGATTCGCAAAGCTGTGGGAGGAAATTTGAAAATGATGAAGTCGGCTTTAGACAAAGAGCAATACAGGAAATATGTGAGATTGATGAATGTGACATTACGAAATAAAGGACTTGATGTTTATTTGGATTAACAATAAAAGACAAATACAATTAATCGAGAGAGAAAAATAGAGAGGGCAGGGAAGATTTTTCTTCCCTGTCTTTTTTTGTGTTATCTTTTATTTCAATATGAAGTGCTGTGATTGATTCTTCTTTATATTTGCAACGCTGATAAAGCGTTAGAAGAAATCAATGAAAATCAAAGATAAAAATGAGTAAGAAGATTGTAACTTTTGGGGAGATTATGTTACGTTTGACTCCTCCTGACAATTTACGTATCCAACAAGGTCGTCTTTTTGTGGCAAACTATGGCGGAAGCGAGGCCAATGTGGCCATCTCCATTGCCAACTACGGAGGAGACGTGGACTATGTCACCCGCCTTCCGGAAAACGCCTTGGGTGAAAACTGCATCACGGAACTTCGCTCCCACAACGTGGGGACAAAAAACATCTTGCTCGGCGGGAAGCGCTTGGGCACTTATTACATGGAGAAGGCTGTCGCCATGCGCAGCTCCCAAGTGATTTATGACCGTGATGGCTCTTCGTTCACCGACCTGCAACCGGGGATGATTGACTGGCATCACGTTTTCCGGGGAGCCGGCATCTTTCACTGGTCGGGCATCGATGCTTCACTGACCGACGGGCTGACTGCCGTTTGTGCAGAAGCCATCCAGGTGGCTGACGAGATGGGGCTTACCATCTGTTGTGACATCAACTATCGGAAAAATCTCTGGAACTATGGAAAGAATGCGAAGGAGGTAATGCTCCCGTTGATGGAACACAGCGACATTCTCTTCGGCAGTGAAGGCGAGTATTCAACCATTATGGGCATTCCCTCGCCGGGATTCACTGTCGCTTCGGCCGACGAAAGCATCGACCGTTATGCCTATGACAATTTCTGTCGGGAGATAAGTAAATACGTCCCCCGCTGCAAGCATATCTACATCGCACTGCGCAATGTGATGAGTTCCGAACACCATACACTGGCCGGAGTGCTCCACTCGGAGGGAACGACCAAGTTTACAAGGGTGTATGACATCAATAACATTGTCGACTGCATCGGTGTGGGCGACGCTTTTGTGGGTGCATTGCTCTATGCGCATACGGCCTACGAGGACGATCAGCGACGTGTGGACTTCGCTGCTGCTGCCTCGGCACTTAAAAATACCATTGCCGGTGATTATAACATGGTGAAAGCGAAAGAAATCGAAGCTCTGATGTCGCGCGGTCAACGTGGGGAAATCAATCGCTGACCCATCTCCCTCTGGAGCGGAGCTTGTGGAAACCTTCCGGTCTGTTTTTGTGAGAAACGGGCCGGAAGGTTTTTTGTTTACCGATTTCGCTCAGCCGGCAATATTGCCAGGAGAGCGCCCTAGAGGGTAGCCGAGCACGGAGTAGAGGGCGTGGTCGGGCGGAATAGAGGGCGTGCCCGGCTACCCTCTAGGGCGCCTGAATGCCGGATGGATGCCTGCTTTGGATTCAGTCTCCGGGGGTGTTTGGGGCACTCTTAACGAACTTTTTGCAAACAAACGAGAGTAATGTTTTTGAACCTGAATAAATAAGCATTACTTTTGCTTTCTAATAGACAGTTGATTCTAAATAATTACTTAATTATACGTACTATGAATAATCATCCAAGCATTCCGGAGCTGACCCTGAAATGCGAACAAATCAGAAAACGATTGGTCGAGGTGGTCTACAAGGCTAAAGCCGGGCACATCGGAGGAGACCTTTCTTCATTGAACGCCCTGACGGCGCTTTATTTCCGCATCATGAATGTTGACCCCCAAAAACCGAAAATGGAGGGGCGCGACCGTTTCATCATGAGTAAAGGTCACTGTGTGGAGGCTCTTTACACAGTGCTTGAGGCCAGAGGCTTCATCACCAAAGAACTGGTTGACACTTATGGAGAATATTTGTCCATATTGGCCGGTCACCCCACAGTGGAGGTGCCGGGCATTGAGTTCAACAGTGGTGCGCTGGGACACGGCCTTTCCATCGGTGTGGGTTGTGCCATTGCTGCCAAGATGGACAAGAAGCCCTATCGCACGTTTGTGCTGATGGGCGACGGTGAGCAGGGCGAAGGCTCCATCTATGAAGCTGCCATGGCAGGCAACAAATATAAGTTGGACAATCTGGTTGCCATGATTGACCGCAACGGCCTTCAAATCAGTGCTCCGACCGAAGACGTGATGCCCATCGAGTCCATTCGTGCCCGTTGGGAGGCTTTTGGCTGGGATGTGTATGACATTGACGGAAACAGCATGGAAGCCATCGTCAAGACACTCGAGAGCATCGATTATAACAATGGCAAGCCTCATCTTGTCATTCTCCGCACGACGAAAGGATTCCATGTGTCACTGATGGAGAACATTTTGAAATGGCATCATGGCGTTCCCACGGCAGAGGAGTATGAGAAGGCCGTCACAGAGATTTCAAACCGCATCGAAGAACTTAAAAAGAACTGTTAATCATGGAAATAAAGAGTGTTGCTTGCCGTAAGAGTTTCACTGACACATTGTTGGAACTCGGCAAAGAAGATAAGAATATAATTGCAGTCACCACCGATGCACGTGGCTCGGTGACCCTGACTGATTTTGCCAACGAATTGCCGGAACAGTTTGTGGAGTGCGGCATCGCCGAACAGGATGCCGTGGGCATTGCAGCCGGTTTGGCTTCGTGTGGCAAGAAGGTGTTCGTTTGCGGCCCGGCTTGTTTCTATGTGGCCCGCAGCCTGGAACAGGTGAAAGTGGACGTCGCCTATTCCAACCAGCCGGTCAAGATTCTGGGTGTGAGCGGTGGCGTGGCTTATGGTGCATTGGGCGCTACTCATCACAGTTTGCATGACATTGCTGTGCTCCGCACGTTTCCCGGCATGCAGGTTGTGTTGCCCTGCGACGCGCGTCAGACGCGCAAGCTCGTGAAGGAACTCATTGACTATCCGCATCCGGTTTATGTGCGTGTCGGCCGTAATGCCGTCCCCGATGTGTATGAGAACGACGACTTTGATTTCCAAATCGGCAAGTCCATCCGGTTGCAGGACGGTAAAGACCTCACCATCATTGCCACGGGAGAGACCGTCTATCATGCCTTTGAGGCCGGTAAACGCCTGGCAGCTGAAGGCATCAGCACGCGTGTCATCGACATGCACACCCTGAAGCCTGCCGACACGGAAGCCATTGTGAAAGCTGCCGAAGAGACCGGGCGCATCATTACGGTGGAAGAACACAGCATGTTTGGCGGTTTGGGCGGCATTGTGGCTGAAACTGTCAGCCAGACGTGCCCTGTCCCGGTGCGCATATTGGGCATACCCGATGAAAATGCCATTCATGGCAAACCTTTGGAAATCTTCCATTATTACCATCTGGACGCCGATGGCATCTATGCCACAGCCAAGGATTTCGTGAAGTAAAGACGCTATTATTTTCGGAAGAGAAATGCGCCCGGATGAAGCTTTTTAAGACGTGGACTGCACGGATGACGTGGATGGTTTAAATCTGCGCCATTTGTGTTGTCCTTGCTTGAAAGATATACATTAGGTTTTGATTTCTCCGGGACATCCTCCTCCTTTTTTACCTTTTACAAAACCTTAATTTCTATGAGATACATTATCGCTATTGACCAGAGTACGTCGGCCACGAAAGCTGTGCTGTTCAACGAGCAGTGTCAGCTCATCTGTCGCAAGAACGTACCTCATAAGCAATATTATCCACAGCCGGGATGGGTGGAGCACGATGCCGAGGAAATCTATCATAACATGGTGGAAGCCATTCGCGAAGTGGTGGAAACCAGTCAGGGAGACAATGTGGACTATTCGCTTGCTATCACCAACCAGCGCGAGACTGTTGTTGTCTGGAACCGGTTTACGGGAAAACCTGTCTACAATGCTGTGGTGTGGCAGTGCCAGCGTGGTGCGGCCATTTGTGACGACCTTAAGCAGCGCGGCTACACAGCGTTTATTCAGGAACGGAGCGGTCTGCTCATCGACCCATATTTTGCGGCCAGCGGAGCTAAGTGGATATTGGACAATGTGTCCGGTGCACGGGAAGCTGCCGACAAGGGTGAACTGCTCATGGGCACCATTGATTCCTGGCTCATCTGGAAGCTGACAGGTGGCAAGGTGCATGCCACTGATTATACGAATGCCTCACGTACGTTACTGTTCAACATCCATACACTTGATTGGGACGACTACTTGCTCTCGCTTTTCACCATCCCCCGCAGCATGATGGCCGTTCCGAAACCTTGTGACTCCGTTTTCGGTGAAACCACGGTGGAGGGCATCTTTGCGCAGCCGATAGTCATTGCCGGTGTGTTGGGCGATTCCCACGGAGCCCTTGCCGGGCAAATGTGCTTCGAACCGGGTATGGGAAAGGCTACATATGGCACAGGCTCGTCTGTGATGGTCAACATCGGAGAGAAAGCCATTAAGGCACCGGAGGGGTTGGTGACTTCAGTAGGATTTGCAGCCACAGGCAAAGTGTTCTATGCTTTTGAGGGAAACATCCACTGCACGGGAGCCACCATCAAGTGGATGGCCGACGAACTGCAACTCATCAGCAGCCCGGCCGTTATTGAAGAATATGCCTTGAGTGTGCCAGACAACGGTGGTGTGTACCTTGTGCCGGCCTTTGCCGGTCTGGGCGCACCGTGGTGGAACCCTTATGCCAAGGCCATGCTGTGTGGCATGACGCTGGCCACGACACGCGGACATGTCTGCCGTGCAGCCTTGGAAGCCATTGCCTATCAGATTAAAGACCTTGTAGACCTGATGACCCATCATGCGGGCATCAAGTTGAAAGAACTGCGTGTTGACGGTGGCCCCACTAAGAATAAACTTCTCATGCAGTTTCAAGCCGACATGCTGAATGCTTGCATCAATCGTTCAGACGTGGAGGAAGCATCAGCGCTGGGAGCTGTCGTGATGAACGGTTTGGCTCGTCACGTGTGGGCTGGTTTGCCCGAAGTGGCAGCCCTGCGTACCACGGATAACCGCATCATGCCCGACATGAAAGACGAAGAACGCAGCCGCCTTTATGCCGGATGGATGGAAGCCATACAGACTGCGAACAAGAAGAAATGAAGAGAATTAAGAAAAGACTAATAACTAATTAACTTATACGTATGATTAAACAAGCTAAACCCGGAAAAGAAACTTTCGGTTTGATTATCGGAACGCGTGCGTACTTCAATTCAGAACTGGCTGTTGATGTGCGCAAGACTTTGCTTGAAGAACTGGAGAAGGCTGGTTACGGCTATGTCATCCTTGACGAATGTGACACCCCGACGGGTGGTTCTATGGAAACGGTGGAAGACGGAAAGAAGTGTGCTGCCTTGTTTCGTGCCCATCGTGATGAAATCGATGGCATCATTGTGTCCTTGCCCAACTTTGGCTTTGAAGTCGGCATTATTAACGCCATCAGTCGTGCTGAACTGAATGTGCCGGTGCTGGTTCAGGCTTGTGATGACGAGAATGACAAGGTTGACCTTGACAGTCGTCGTGATGCATTCTGCGGAAAGATTTCAGTCTGCAACAATCTGTATCAATATGGCATACCTTTCACTGATACTGCCCTGCACACTTATTCCATTCACAGCGACCTGTTGATGAAGGACATCCATAAGTTTGCTGCCATCTGTCGCGTGGTACGCAAGTTGACTCATGCACGCATCGGACAAATCGGCACTCGTCCGTTAGGGTTCAACACTTGCCGCTACAGCGAGAAACTCCTTCAGGCTTCCGGCATCACCGTTGTGCCTGTCGACATGAGCGAAATTATCTTTAATGCCCGCAAGATTGACAATGAGGCAGCTGCTTTGAAGGCTAAGATGGAAGAAATCAGCCACTATGCCAAAGTACCCGAGGCTTATCAGGAGAAACTTGCCCTGCAAGCCAAGTTCGGTTTGGCTGTGGAAGAGTGGATTCAAGCCAATGAAGTGGATGCTGCGGCCATCCAGTGCTGGGATTCACTGGAGCAGAACTACGGCTGTGCGGCCTGTGTCACCATGAGTATGCTGGGTGAGAAGCTCATCCCGTGTGCGTGTGAAACCGATGTTGCCGGAGCCGTGTCCATGTATGCACTTAGCTTGGCAGCCGGACGTCCGGCTGCTCTGAGCGACTGGAACAACAACTTTGCCGACGACCGCAACAAATGCGTCTGCACACACTGTGGCAATTTCCCGAAGGGTTTTGCCATGAACGACCTGAAGCTCGGCCCGCTTGGTGTGCTGGGACGTACACTCGGAAAGGTCAACACCTTTGGTGCCGTGTATGCCAAGTGCACAGAAGGTGAATTCACTTTCTTCCGCATTTCGACTGACGATACGTTGGGTTGCATCAAGAGCTATCTGGGCAAGGGCGAGTTGACCAACGACCCGTATGGCATGGACGGATGCATTGCTGTGACAAAGGTGGACAACCTTCAGAAGCTGATGAAGTATATCTGTAAGAATGGTTTCGAGCACCATGTGGCCATGGTGCGTACTGATGTGGTCGACATCCTTCAGGAAGCCATTGACAGTTATTTGGGCTGGGA
>CAZOKL010000021.1:0-10757 GCA_964580305.1 uncultured Bacteroides sp. | reverse complement strand
CCTTGCATAGCGGTTATATAAATTTCTGATGTTTTTCTGTATAGTTGCTATGATTGTTTTTCCGTTAAGTATTTCCAATATCTGACAGGCATATCTTTCTTTTGTTTGCGTGGATTGAGTCGTTCACGAATGCATACGGCTTTGAAATAAGTGCGCCAGAGGTCTTGGAAAAGTTTCTCGTCTTTGTCAAGCAGAGCCTCGTCCAGTTTCCCGGTAATGAAATGAGGCAGATGTTCATCCAGTGTTACGTGTGTCAGTTCCTGACAGTCGTAATAATATCCATAGTGTCTGCGCTTGTCATAGATGAGAAAGGGCTGGTCGCCAAATCGGTCACGAAAGTGATTGATGGCTAAGGGAAGTACGTTGTAGAGTGGTTCCATGATGCCGAAATAAGTTCCATCGACTGCTTTCTGGAAACGGATGAACTGCATCATGCGCAGACGTTCATAGCTGACTTTACGGTAGGTGTTGATCACAAACAACACATCTTCATCGGTAAAGTTGCATTCAATGCTTCCGGAACTGTCGATTGTTTTACAGATGTAGCGGAAGAGATGCATGTCGAGTTCCGGAAGTTCGGACAGGTAACTAATGGTCAGGCGAGAGAGTGCTTCTGGAGAGAGTTTCTTTTGGACAGCTTTCCAGACCCGCTCTGCCTTATTGTCGTCAGTAATGACTGTGTGCACCTCGTCGTGGAAGAGAGGTAACGAATCGTGTTCTCCCAGCAAGATGTCGGGGAAAGAGCGGCGAGCATATGCGTCGAATACAGCTGTCAGCAGTCCGTCGAGCGTACGGTCAAAGAGAAAAACAGTCATTACTCAAATGCAGGTTTAGATGCCATTGCCAAAGTTGAAAGCTAATTGACGGTCGTCATTCATCTTTTTAGGTTTGTTGACAAGTAAGCGTCGTACATTTTCCGGATGTAGTTCGTTCACGGTGGGTGATATCAATTCTCCGCATGTGATGAAATATTGGGCTTTCTTCATGACTACTCCCATCTTCTTCAGATGGAAAGATGTGACACGACCAAAGCGTCGGGAGTTGACTATGAGTGTGGCTGACTTCACGCCGATGCCCGGCACACGGAGAATCATTTCATAGTCAGCCTTATTAATGTCAATGGGAAATTGTTCGGGATGGCGTAATGCCCATGCCAGCTTCGGGTCAATATCCAGGTCGAGGTCAGGATAGGTGTCGTTCACAATTTCATCCACTTTGAATTGGTAGAAGCGCAGCAGCCAATCAGCCTGATAGAGCCGGTTTTCGCGCACGAGAGGTGGTTGTTTCAAGAGAGGTAGCCGTTTGTCGTATGTATTCACATGGATATATCCCGAGTAATAAACACGGCGCATGGTGGGGCGAGCATACAGTGCTGAAGACAGGCGCAAGATGTCACGGTCACGGTCGGCAGTGGCACCCACAATCATTTGTGTGCTTTGTCCTGCCGGCACGAAGCGGGGGACGTGACGAAGGCAGCGACGCTCTTCTTTGTTTTCCAATACGCCTTGCTGGATGAACGTCATCGGTTCGTAGACGCTTTGAAAATCTTTTTCCGGTGCTAACAGTTTTAGGGAGCTTTCGTTGGGAATTTCAATATTCACACTCATGCGGTCGGCATAGCGCCCGGCTTCGCTGACCAGTTCACGACTGGCACCGGGAATGCTCTTCAGATGGATGTAGCCGTTGAAACGGTGTATGGTGCGAAGGTCTTTCGCCACACGTGCCAAGCGTTCCATTGTGTAGTCGGGGTTGCGCACCACGCCGGAACTAAGAAACAGTCCTTCGATGTAGTTACGTCGATAAAACTCCATTGTGAGTTCCACCAGTTCATGTACGGAGAGTGTGGCACGGGGAATGTCATTGCTCATGCGATTAATGCAGTAAGCACAGTCATATTTACAATGGTTCGTGAGCATCACTTTCAGCAGAGAGATGCACCGTCCGTCGTCAGCAAAACTGTGGCAGATGCCCACTCCGCCTATAGTGTTCCCTACGCCTGTTCCTTGGTTGGCACGTACTGTCCCGCTCGATGAACACGACACGTCGTATTTCGCCGATTCGGTCAAGATGCGTAGCTTGTTAAGGGTGTCTTCGGTCACAGCTTAACTTTCTTTTTCACGGCTTTGGACTCGTTTTGTAGATGGTCAAGTGCCGTTACCACATAATAGTAGGTAGTCTTGCCGTCTTCGTAGTTCAGTTTGTAGAATGTGTCACGTGTGATGGTTACAATTTTCGACGGGTCGTCCAGATTGTGTTTCTCTCCTTTGGCAAAACGGTAGATGACGTACTGAATGGCACGATCCATCTCGTGTTTTGCTTTGGGGGCTGTCCAACACAGTACATAGCCATCAGGCATCCACACAGGCTTGAGCTTGCGTACTTTCTTCGGTGCTTTCTTATCCATGAACGGGAAGAGCGGTTGCAAGGCCGGGTAGCGGTGATAGTAGTGACTGAGGGCTTCTCGGTAATTACCCACATTGTCTACCACGGCTGCGGCATACCACAGGCAACTGCCTTCGATGGCCGGTTGTGAGCGTTGGAGTTGCAATTTTCGGGCCTGTTGGTGTATGTTCGGGTTTTGCAGGTCGGAAGCCTTCACGGTGCGCATCACGTCTTGTCCGATGAAGAGCGGACGGTTGGAGGCGTGTTGCGCCCACCATTGCACCAGCTCCTGATAGTCTGCTGCAGGATGGCCTATTTCCCAATAAATTTGTGGTATGGTGTAGTCCACCCATCCGTTATCCACCCACAGGATAATGTCGGCATAGAGGTCGTCATAGTTTTGAAGGCCGTTGGTTTTGCTTCCACCTGGATCACTTTTCTGGTTGCGGTAGATTCCAAAAGGAGAGATGCCGAATTTCACCCACGGCTTAGTCTCGCGGATGGTCTTATGGAGGTCTTGGATGAGGAGGTTGACATTGTTTCGTCGCCAGTCGTCACGGTTAGCATAGCCTGTACCATATTGTGCAAAGCTTACATCATCGCGTATTTCTATCCCCTGTACGGGATAGGGATAGAAATAGTCATCCATGTGGATGGCGTCAACATCGTAGCGTTCCAGAATGTCTTTGACAATCTTGCAGATATAAGCACGGTTATCGGGGTAACCCGGGTCGAAATAGAGCTGTCCGTCATACTCTAGGAAACGATGGGGATAGAGTTTGACAGGGTGATTGCCGGCCAGAGTTGTCGTGCCCTTAGTCTTGGCTCTGTAGGGATTAATCCAGGCATGCAACTCCATGCCGCGTTTGTGGCATTCATCTACCATGAATTGCAACGGGTCCCAATAGGGGACGGGGGCTTGGCCTTGCACGCCGGTCAGAAAGCGACTCCACGGCTCGTATTTGGAAGCATAAAGTGCATCGGCTTCCGGACGCACTTGGAAAATGATGGCATTGATGCCGGCTTTCTGCAAGACGTCGAGCTGGTGCGTCAACGTCTGTTGCATTTCTTTGGTGCTCATGCCTTGGAATTGTCCATTCACGGCTTGTATCCATGCTCCGCGAAACTCACGTTTGGGAGTAGTCTGTGCGTAGAGTCCTCCAGTGATGCAGAGAAGCAGGAGATTGGTAAGTATGTTTTTGAGTCTCATAATCTCGTTAAATTCATGTAGGGTCTTGATGATGTGTGCAAATATAGTTTTTTCGTCTGAAACCATCGCTACAGCGAGTAGACTATTCCGCCCACGGCTCCGCAGATGACGATGAGCAGAATGGGATGCACCTTGAACTTAAAAGAGGCAATGAATGTGCCGCTGAAGAGTACGATACTTAACACGAACTGCATCATGGATTCGTCGGGGCTGCTGAAGTTTTCCGGAGTCATCAGTAACAAGGCTGCGGCAGCCAGCAGACCTACGACAGCAGGGCGCAGACCCTTGAACACGGCTTCCACCATCGGATGTTTTTGGAACTTGAGGAAATATTTGCTGATGAGCAGCATCAAGACAAATGAAGGGAAACAGACGGCAAACGTGGCAATAGCACTTCCAAGCACGCCAAAGACCGGCGAATAGCCAGCTTGGACGATGGACGAATAGCCCACATACGTGGCCGAATTGATTCCAATGGGGCCGGGAGTCATTTGGCTCAGGGCTACGATATCAGTAAACTCCGAACTCGTGAGCCAGCCGTAGCGGGTCACTACTTCGCCTTGTATCATGGACAGCATGGCGTAACCTCCTCCGAATCCGAACAGGCCTATTTTGAAGAATGTGTAGAAGAGTTGCAGGAATATCATGATTTCGTGTTTTTGGGTTTCTTATAGCGCCCCCAGAGGTAACCTCCTATGCCGGCGATGACGATGACGTAGATGGGTGAAAATCCCCATGCCCATATCAAGAGTGCTCCCAGGATGGGAATCCAAATGTTGTAACGATTGATTTTACTCGACTTGGCCACGGTGAATGTCGGGGCTGCAATCAGCGCAACAACGCTTGGACGGATGCCCTTGAAGATGTTTTCCACCAGCGGATACTCTTTGAAGCTGTGAAAGAACAGAGCAATGAGCAGCATGATGAGAAACGAGGGCAGGATGGTGCCCAGGGTACAGGCATAACTGCCCTTGGTGCCTCGCAGCTTGTAGCCTATGAAGATAGCTATGTTGACAGCAAAGATGCCGGGAGTTGACTGTGCTATTGCCATGAGGTCGACAAAATCTTCACGGCTGATCCATTGGCGTCGGCGGATGAGGTCTTCTTCGATGAGTGGTATCATGGCATACCCGCCACCGATGGTGAACATGCCGATTTTGAAGAATAGCAGGAAGAACTGGAGATAGATGTTCATAGGAAGATGAAATATATTAGAAAGACGTGCTGGCTTGAATGCAGAGCTGTGTCTTTCTACATGCGTATCCGAGATTTTCTGGATATACACCAGGCATATAGGTACACATGGAAGACAAGAAAGTGTGTCAGTATGAAAGAATCAAACACAAGGATGAAAAGCACGGAGGAGATTATAATCAAGAGAATTAAAAACTCTGTGTTTCAGAACCTTTGTGTTTAAGTCTTATACGACACACCTTCTTGTTACAAACAAATGATTAATCATTTATACCTTTATGGGCCTCCACCCAGCGACGGGCATTCACAAATGCTTCAAACCACGGAGTGATTTGGTCTGTGTGCATGCGTTCTGCCGGATAGTATGCATTTTGCCAGGGGAAGAACGCACGTTCCAAGTGGGGCATGATGGCGATGTGACGTCCGTCGGCACTTGCGAGGGCGGCCACGGAATAGTCTGACCCGTTCGGGTTGCCAGGATATTCGTCATAGCTGTACTTAGCCACCACATTGTATTTGTCCTCATCATACGGCAGTGAGAATTTGCCTTCACCGTGGGCCACGAAAATGCCCAGTTTGCAGCCACTCAGCGAACCGAACATCACGCTACGGTTCATCGGGATGGTCAGTCCAACATAGGCCGACTCAAACTTGTGCGAGTCGTTGTGGAGCATTCGTCCGCGCTTTTCAAACTCGGGATTGATGAGGTTCAGTTCCATCATCAACTGACAACCATTGCAGACGCCCAGCGAAAGGGTGTCCTTACGGGCATAGAACTTATCGAGCGCCTCTTTGGCCTTGGGGTTGAAGAGAAAAGCTCCAGCCCATCCTTTGGCAGAGCCCAAGACGTCAGAGTTTGAGAATCCACCGCAGAACACAATCATGTTGACATCCTCCAGCGTCTCGCGTCCGTTCACAAGGTCGGTCATCGTCACATCTTTCACGTCGAAGCCTGCCAAATAGAGCACGTAGGCCATTTCGCGCTCGCCGTTTGTGCCTTTCTCACGGATGATGGCGGCGTGAATGCCAGTCGGTGTGCGACGGTTCGGGTCTACACCATATTGTGAAAACTTGCCGGTGAAATCTTTGGGGAACACCATTTCGAGCGGTTGCATCTTATAGTTCTCAAAACGCTTTTTGGCGCATCCGTTCATGCTCTGCTTGCAGTCGAGCAGGTAAGAAGAGTAGTACCACATGTCACGCAGGTAGTCGATGCCGAACTGGTAGGTGGCGTCGTGATGTTCTATGAGGATGTGGCGTTCGTCGGTGGGCGAACCCAGTTTCACATAACCCACACCGGCGTCTTCCAGAATTTTCTTCACATCATCCTTGTGCTTGTTGCTCACCTGGATGACTACGCCCGGATTCTCGGCGAAAAGTATCTTGACGAGATCATCTTCCTTAATCTTGTTCAGGCTTATTTCCAGTCCGCCTTCCGTGTTGGCAAAACACATTTCGAGGAGCGTTGTGATGAGGCCACCGGCAGAGATGTCGTGTCCGGCCAAGATTAGCTCTTTGTTCACCAGCTCTTGGATGGCCATGAAGGCATCGCGGAAGTATTCGGGATTTTGCACGGTGGGCACATCATCTCCTACTTTATATTGTGACTGTGCGAAGGCCGAGCCTCCCAGGCTCAGCTTGTCGAAGCTGAAGTCAATGTGATAGAGCGTGGTTTTCGGGTCATTGACCAATACGGGAGAAACCACCTTCTTGATGTCTGACACTTCACCACCGGCAGAGACGATGACTGTGCCCGGACTGATGACTTTCTCACCGTTGGGGTATTTCTGCGTCATCGACAGGGAGTCTTTTCCTGTCGGCACGTTGATTTGCAAAGAGCAGCAGAAGTCCGACAGGGCTTTCACTGCCTTGTAGAGGCGGGCGTCTTCGCCTTCTTGCGAACGGCAGGGCCACATCCAGTTGGCAGAAAGCGAGATGCTGTCCATGCCGTCGGCCATCGGAGCCCACACGATGTTGGTCAGTGCTTCGGCCACAGCCAATACGGAGCCGGCAGCCGGGTCGGCCAAGGCTGCTTGTGGTGCGTGCCCCAGTGATGTGGCGATGCCTTTTTCGCCACGATAGTCGAGGGCGACAACACCACAGTCGCTCAGTGGCAACTGGATTTCGCCCTGACATTGCTGACGGGCCACTTTGCCGGTCACAGAGCGGTCCACCTTGTTGGTGAGCCAGTCTTTGCAGGCCACGGCTTCCATCTGGAGCACGTTGCGCAGGTATTCATTGAGTTTGTTTTGCTCGTAGGTCACGTTCTCATAGTGGTGTTCCACAGTGTTGTCCACCATGTAAGTCTTAGGCGACGAACCGAACATCTGATCCACTGCCAGGTCGAAAGGACGCACGCCGTCGGCTTGCTGGAAGGCAAAGCGGTGGTCGCCCGTTGTTTTGCCCACCACATACATCGGTGCGCGTTCACGGTCGGCTATTTTCTTCACATGTTCGATGGCCTTTTCGTCAATGAGCAGTCCCATGCGTTCCTGGCTTTCATTGGCAATGATTTCCTTGGCTGAAAGCGTGTGGTCGCCAATGGGGAGTTTGTCCATCTCTATCAAGCCGCCGCAGTCTTCCACCAGCTCTGACAAGCAGTTTACATGTCCGGCCGAGCCGTGATCGTGGATGGAGACAATGGGATTGGTGTCTTCCTCACACAAGGCACGCACCACATTGTAAGCACGTTTCTGCATTTCGGCGTTGGCACGCTGCACGGCGTTCAGTTCGATGCCGGAGGAGTAACGACCCGTGTCCACAGATGACACGGAACCTCCTCCGAGTCCGATGCGGTAGTTGTCGCCACCCATTACCACGATTTTGTCACCAGCTTCGGGAGTGCCTTTCAGGCAGTCGCGCTGTGTGCCGTAGCCCACGCCGCCGGCAAGCATGATGACTTTGTCATAGCCATAGAACACGTCTTTTTCTTTGTGCTCAAACGTCAGGACCGAACCGCAGATGAGCGGCTGCCCGAACTTGTTTCCGAAATCGGAAGCACCGTTGGAGGCCTTGATGAGGATTTGTTCGGGTGTCTGATAGAGCCACTTGCGTTCGGGCAGTTCTTTTTCCCACGTGCGGTCGGGTTCGGTGCGCGGATAGGAAGTCATATAGACAGCCGTTCCGGCTATGGGCCAGGAGCCTTTGCCTCCACCCATGCGGTCGCGGATTTCGCCACCGGTTCCGGTTGACGCACCGTTAAACGGTTCGACGGTCGTGGGGAAGTTGTGTGTCTCGGCTTTCAAGGAGATGACGGTCTTGATGTCTTTGATGACGAAGTAGTCAGACGTCGAGTGGTCAGTCGGGGCAAATTGTTCCACGACAGGGCCTTCGGCGAAAGCCACGTTGTCTTTATAGGCGGAGATAATCTTGTTGGGGTTCTCGGCTGTGGTCTTCTTAATCATTTGGAAGAGGGACGATTCCATCTCTTCCCCGTCAATGATGAATGTGCCGCCGAAGATTTTGTGACGGCAGTGCTCGGAGTTGATTTGGGCAAAGCCGAACACTTCCGAGTCGGTCAGCTTGCGGTTCAGGTCTTTTTCTACTTTCAGCAGGTAGTCCATCTCTTCGCGTGAGAGTGCCAGACCTTCTTTTTCGTTGTATTCCTCGAGGTTGTCGATATACACGATGGGTTGCGGCTTGATGTTGGTCGTGAAAACGTCTTGTGTCAGACCGTGATACAACCGTTGCAACATAGGGTCATAGTCGGCATGCTCGTCTTTGACCGGGAAATATTCCTCGATGCGGGTGATGCCCGCCAGACCCATGTTTTGGGTGATTTCCACGGCGTTTGTACTCCATGGAGTAATCATTTCCTTACGAGGGCCGATGAAATATCCCGTCAGGTTCTCTTCTTTTTCAAGAGTTGCGTCACCATAAAGCCAGCACAATTTCCGAATGTCGTCTGCATTCAGTTCACGGTTGGCCTCAGTAGCAATCACAGTGTTAGTGGATGTTCTGAAAAATAGAATCATAATTAGGTATATATATTTGTTTTGTTGTCCTTCAATGTCAGGCATCTTATATGTCCGCAAAAGTAGGCAAAATCCACGAGGTGGCAATAAGGACTTTCTATCTTTTTCAAAGGAAACAGCCGGAGCTGTCAGGATGTCGGGAAACGGGTGGATGACATCGGTCTGTTTCCCGTGTCGGAGCGGTGTTAAGACTGTCCGACCACGGAAAGGAGGGCGCCCGGGAGCGGAAAGGAGTCCGTCCGACCATAGAGTCTATGGCAAGGTCTGTCATTCTTTATACAGTGATTTATGATCTGAAAAACAGGCGATTGGCCCGCAGGGAGATAAAACAGAAATAGGCAGTGAGCAAAACTGCCTCCCGCCTATTTCTAAATATACCAAAAAACTTTAAAGCCTAAAAAAACAAGCTTGCCCTGTCATTTTAAGGGCTTCTTGTTCTAACTTAATTCCTCGGAGAAAGATGTTCTCCGAAAACATCACACTCTCATTTACTTTTTTATGTTAGTCTGAACGACGGCAATAACACTCAAAACAGTGAATACTGCTACGATAGCTAACAAAATAGAAATTTGTGTTGTCATAATCTTAAAAAATTAAATCTTTTTACCTCTACTAATTCCTATTTACTTATTATCCTTAGTAACTCATCTAACTGAATTACGTTGCAAAGATAGGGTGTGTTTTGTTCTTATCAAGGGAAAACATGTTTTACAGCATAAAAATGGCCGTTTTCTTGATGTAGGTCAAAGAAAGGAGGAAGTTTGTAACATGAATGAAACGTCAGAATAATTATGGAAAGAGGTTACGGACTGGCCGGGTGTGCATGTCTGAAGAATTGTGTGGCAAGATATGTGACAGAGCCATCGGCACAAGGTGATAAGACCTTTCTGCGATGGCTCTGTATTTCCGCGGTGCCGGGGGGAGCTGTTTGTTAGCCCATGGCTCCGTGTTTGATTGTCATGTCACTGTTTAGTTATTGCTTTTTTAATACACGCCAGACCACGGCACTGATGCTTGCTCCCAGCATGGGAGCCACGATGAACAGCCATAATTGTGCGAGGGCTTGGCCTTCGTCAAACAAGGCCGGGCCAATGCTTCGTGCCGGATTGACAGACGTGCCCGTGATGGGGATGCAGACAATGTGGATGAGCACCAGCGTGAGGCCGATGGCCAAGCCGGCAAAATTGCCTGCTCCTTTTTTCTCGTCAGTCGTTCCCAGCACAACGAGGACGAAGATAAACGTGAATACGGTTTCGGCAATGAAAGCTTGCCACGTGTCACTCTGGGCAAACGAGTTTGAACCTGTCATAGTGGGGCCGTCATGCCCGCCCGTTGCCACAAGCAAGGCCAGGACGAGTGAACCCAAAATGGCCCCCACCACTTGGAACAGCATGTAGAACATGGCATCGCGACTGCCGATGCGGCGTGACAGCCACATCCCGAGCGTGATGGCAGGATTAATGTGGCACCCCGATATGTTGCCAATGGTGTAGGCCATAGCCACTACGGCCAAACCAAAAGACAAAGCCACTCCCAATGTGCCCGTTCCGGCTCCGACAGTTTGAGCGATGCCTCCAGAAAAAACGGCACTTCCACATCCCATGAGCACTAAGACCATGGTTCCAATCATTTCTGCAAAATACTTTTTCATAAGCTTTTATGTTTTTATAGTTGGATATGTTTGTTTGCTAAAGCTGGAGAATCATTCATTTGAAAGCTTTTCTTTGGAAAGACGTGGGGCAAATTAGCAAAAAAAAATCCAATATTACCATAATTCTGAACCGAAATCAGCAAATTGCTCGAAAAAAGCATGCGAGGATAAGCTTATTCGCCTGAAATTTGTTTAATCTTTAATTTGAGTTGGCACTCATGGTGAGAAGTGTCTGGCTCTAGCCCCCGACTATTGTGTTAATATGGCAAGAAAGCCAAACATTAACAGTGTTACTTCAAATTGATTTTATACCTTTGTCATTCAAGAAACGATAATGATACTTGAA
>CAZOKL010000020.1:3634-26737 GCA_964580305.1 uncultured Bacteroides sp. | reverse complement strand
CCCGACGACATGGTGTAGACCACCATGAATATGAAGAAACGTCCCAGCGTGTCGATGCCGAACTCCCTGCTCAACGTCGGGTAGACGCGGTTATAGAGCGCGTCGGAGATGGCTACGGTGGCCACGCGTTCGCCGGCATAGCTGAATATTTTCGATGCGGAAAGCATGAGGATGTAGTTGTCCGTATAGCGTGCCACGGTGGCGGCGAAGGGCGGCTCGAACGGATGTCCGAGGTCTTTGCGGAAGTCCATGCCGAGGTAGGCAAGGTCTTCAATGACGATGGCGTCATACTTCGTGGCCAGTGCGCCGATGTAGCCCAGCTCTTCCTCCGTCAGGCACACCCATGACGGGTTGTTCGGGTTGGAGTAGATGATGGCGGCGATGTGTCCCCGGTTCAATATGCTCTCCAGTTTGTCACGCAGGCGGATGCCGCGGCAGTCATACACGTCGAACGACTCACGCTTGTAGCCCAGCACTTTGGCTTGCAGCGGTTGCACGGAGAAGCCCGGGTTGATGAACAGGATGGTGTCCTTTTCCGCAGCTAAATGCGTGCAGGTGATGAAGGAAGCAAATGTGCCCATCATCGAGCCTACGGTCGGCACACATCCTTCAGGACGGACATTGATGTCGAGAAACGCTTTGATGAAACGGGATGTTTGTTCTTTCAGTGGGGTAATGCCGGTGATGTTCGGGTAGACCGATGCCACTCCTTTGTCCAGTGCGGCCTTTTGGGCGTCGGTGCCGATGCGGTTGGCCGGCAGTCCCGGCGAGCCTATTTCCAAGTGGATGAACTTCTCTCCGGTGCGGCGTTCCAGCTCTTCGGCAATGGCCACGGTCTGGCGGATGGTGGCGTCGCCCACCTTGGTGATGCGCATGTCGCGCAGCACCTCTGCCACTATGTTAAGGTCAAAAGGGATTCCCATGAGATTATTATTTAATAGATTGACGTGCATAATCCAATCCGGCGCGAAATGCCTTGAGATTCATCTCGACAATGGCTTCTCCCTTGCACCCGAAGATGCTGTGGATGCCTTCTTCAATTTTGTCCACGTCGATGCCGAGGAAGGGGGAGGCTGCTCCCAGCAGGACGATGTTTGCCGCACGGGCTGAGGCCACTTGCTTGGCGATGGAGTCCACATCGATGGCTATGGAGCGCAGAGAGCGTATGATGTCGAGCAGTCGCTCCGGGTCAGGATAGTTTGGTATGTTGACGAACGGCACGGTGTTGGTGATGAGCCATCCGTCTTTGTTCAGATAGGGCAGATAGCGCAGGGCTTCCATAGGTTCCAGCGAGATGATGATGTCCGCCTTGCCCAGCGGGATGAGATCGGAAGCAATGGGGTCAGAGCTGATGCGGAGATTGGACTGCACGTCGCCTCCCCGTTGGCTCATACCATGCACTTCGGCTTGTTTGATGTAGAGCCCTTCTTTGATGGCTGCCGAGCCGATAACGGTGGCGATGGAGAGGATGCCTTGCCCTCCCACACCTGAAAGTATGATGTCTGTATGCATGGTGTGGTGTTGTTTGTGTGTTATTGCTTGTTTGACTTATGGTGGCGACGTGCCGTCTGTATGCATTCACGGCGCGGGATGATGACGCTCACGCCGTGGTGTTCGATTTCTTCACGGATGATGCGCTTCATTTCTTCCATGTTTTTCGGCAGGGGCACGACGACACGGATGTGTTCCGGAGCCACGCCGATGCCTTGACATATCTGTTCAAAGCGTCCTGTGCCGGCAGAGTCTTGTCCGCCGGTCATGGCCGTAGTCAGGTTGTCGGAGATGACGATTGTGATGTTGGAGTTCTCGTTGACGGCATCGAGCAACCCCGTCATGCCGGAGTGTGTGAATGTGGAGTCGCCGATAACAGCCACTGAAGGAAATTGTCCCGCGTCGGCAGCACCTTTGGCCATCGTGATGGATGCACCCATGTCGACTACGGAATGGATAGCATGATATGGGGGCAGGAATCCCAGCGTGTAGCAGCCGATGTCGCTGAACACGCGGCTGTTCTCGTATTCACGGAGCACTTCGTTGAGTGCAGCATACACGTCGCGGTGTCCACAGCCTTGACACAATGCAGGCGGACGCGGGACGACGAGTTCGCAGGGAGGGAACGTATCTTCGTCTTTCAGGCCCAAAGCCGAGATGATGTTGTCGGGAGTCAGTTCGCCCGTGCGGGGCACTTCGCCTGTGAGGCGTCCCTTGATGGTCTTGCCGCAACAAAGCACGCCGCGAATCATTTCTTCCACCACAGGCTGTCCGTCTTCGAGCACCAGCAGTGCATCACATTCCGCAGCCATACGGCGAACGAGTGACACGGGGAGCGGATATTGTGACACTTTTAACACAGGGAATGGACACCCGTCTTTGAAATGTTCCATCAAGTAATTGTATGCAATGCCGCAGGCAATCACGCCTAAGGAATGTTCCTTGCCGTCGGTGTACTTATTATATTGAGACCGTTCGGACGCTGCCAAGAAGTCGGCATGTTTGGCAATCAGCCGCTCATTGCATTTGCGTGCTACAGCCGGCATCAATACCCAGTCGCCGGGGTTGGAAGGATAGCTTATCGGATTTGGCTCGCGCACTTCGTCTGTGGTCACCACGGCACGTGAGTGAGCCATGCGGGTAACGAGGCGCATGAGAATTGGTATCTTATGCTCCTCGGAAAAGTCAAAGGCATACTTCATCATGTCATAAGCCTCCTGCTGTGATGATGGTTCGAGGATGGGAATCATGGCAAACTTCCCATAAAAGCGGGAATCCTGTTCGTTTTGGGAGGAATGCATGGAGGGGTCGTCGGCAGCCACCACAATCAGACCACCGTTTGTGCCCGTCATTGCTGAGTTGACAAAGGCATCGGCAGCCACATTCATACCTACATGTTTCATGCAGACAATGGCTCGTTTACCCATGTATGACATGCCGAGAGCGGCTTCCATTGCCGTCTTTTCATTTGTGCACCAGTGCCTGTGAATGTTTCGTTCCGCAGCCAACGGATGCGCTTGGATAAACTCTGTAATCTCTGTAGAAGGAGTTCCGGGATAAGCATATACGCCCGATAGTCCGGCATGGATGGCACCCAATGCCACGGCTTCATCTCCTAGAAGAAGACATTTATCATTCATAAGCTAGTGTTTTTTCATGATGAAACAAATGTAGAATTTTTTTTCATGATACACAATATGGTACCAACGATACGTTAGTCATATTTCTATTAAAAAAATATAATACGTTCTCTATATGCTGTTGCTTTCTTTTCATGATGTAAAATAAAGGTCTTTTTGGTGGCAAAAAGAAATACACTACATAGAATGCCCCGTTCTATATTTTTTTCATAGGCCTCAGGGACATTGTTTTGTATATCTGGAAATTTTGTACTTTTGCACCCGGTCTGGTGATGCAGGAGCATTTCTTGCACTGCATAAAAGGGAATCCGGTGAAAGACCGGAACAGTGCCCGCTACTGTAAATCTCATACCTATTATTAGGGTATTACAAGGAGAAATTTGCAACTCGAATGACCACTGTTTCCGCTACGATTTGCAACGTGAAAGGGAGACGGGAAGGTAATTTCTCTGGGAAAAGTCAGGAAACCTGCCAGCCCATTGCAATAAACATGTACCTTCGGGATAAAGGGCACTTTTATTAATATCTTTATTTTATCATTTAATGAACAAAAGATTTTTTGTGGCTGCTTTAGTGGCCGGAGTGTATGCTGTAAACACGTATGCACAGTTTTCTGTGAGTGGAAAAGTGGTGGATTCGAAAACAGGCGAACCTGTGCAGGGAGCGACTGTGCGTCTGAGAGACACCAATATCGGGTGTGTAACGAACGGCGAAGGCGAGTTTGCCTTAAAGAACATTCCTGATGGAAATTACGTGATGCGCATCAGTCGCACGGATTATGCCACGCAATCACATCCTGTGAGTAGCAACACAGACGGATTGCTTATCAAGATGAATGAGGGTACAGTCAGTTTGGATCAGGTGGTCGTCACCGGCACGGGGACGCACCATCGGTTGAAAGATTCGCCCGTTCCGGTTGAAGTCATCACCAAGAAAGAAATTCAGCAAGCCAATGCGGCCAATGTGGAGGATGTGCTTCAGAAACTCGTTCCTTCCATTTCTTTCCAAACCACATCCATGTCATCCAACATATATATGAACGGCTTGTCAGGCAAGTATGTGTTGATTCTCATTAATGGTCGTAAGGTGGCTGGGGATACTTCGGGCAATGTTGACCTCAGCCGTATCAATATTGGCCATGTGAAACGCATTGAGATTGTGAAGGGGGCAGCCTCGGCGCTTTATGGCAGCGATGCTATGGCCGGCGTCATCAATATCATTACCGATGAAGACACACGCGACCTCATTAATGTTATGTCTGACACACGTATCAGTTCGCATGGCCGATTGACGGAAAGTGCCAATGCCGACGTGAATGTGGGCTGGTTCTCTTCTCACACGTCTTATCAACGCCAGCAGTCCAACGGCTGGAAACTGAGTGATTATGAGGAGGATGACGACGGTACGCGGGAGCTGACCGACAAACAGCCGGTCTATCATTGGTTCAGCAATGACATCAGCCAGACTTTTACTTTCCGGGCCACGGAGCGACTGACTTTTGACATTTTTGGCACCTATTCCACTTATGAGAACGACCGTAATCCGGTTGTGAAGTATAACATCGAACATAAAACTTATCAATATGGTGGTGTTGCAAAATACATGTTGCCGCATTCGTCCTATTTGGAGTTGGGAGCCACGACGACCAACTACCGTTCGTTTCAGAACTACACGGAGCAGAGTGGCTCTCATTCGGCCGGTGAGCATATGAACAGTAAAAACCAGGACTATACGAATGCTTACTTAAAGGGAGTGTTTCGCTTCGGCCAGTTCAATACGCTCAATGTTGGGCTGGACTATACGGGTGATGCCCTGAAGTCGACCGCTACGAGCGATTTGGGCGACATGAAAAACCGCACCATGTATACACTGGCATTCTATGCACAAGATGAGGTCAGCATCATTCGCAATCTGAGTGCCGTTATCGGTTTTCGTTACATCTATCACGAGACGTTCAAGAACCGTTTTAACCCGAAACTCTCTTTGATGTATAAATGGGGCGATTTCAATCTCCGTGCTTCTTATGCATCAGCTTTCCGTGCGCCAACCTTGCAACAGCTTTATTCCATCTCCGAAAATAATAACAAAATCACGATGGGAAGCACAAATCTAAAGCCTGAAACAAGCAATTTCTATACGGTGAATGCCGAATATAACACGTCTTTTGTTTCGGCATCGGTCTCTGTTTATCAGAATGACATACGCAACCTCATCGATTATAAACGTTTGGAACTGACCGAGGAAGACGAGGCTAACGGGATTATCTCCCGTCAGGAGTATGCCAACGTGGGTAAGGCACGTATCCGCGGAGTAGATGTCGGGTTTACTGCATATCCGGGAGCAGGCTTTACGTTTGGAGCCAGCTATAATTATACACATACCAAGGACCTGGTGGCCGACACTCCGCTCGAACGAAGTGTGCGTCATTCGGCTACGTTTAATGCGGGATGGGGAAAGACATGGGGCATCTACACGTTGAATGTCAGCCTGTTCGGTCGTTATCAGGGAACACGCTGGTCAGAGACGTATGATTCCTCACCGGCTTTCCAGACGTGGGACTTGACCACCCGTCATGTCATCCGTCTGAAAGACTTCACACTCGAACCAGGTCTTGGTGTGGAGAACCTGTTCAATTATCGCGACGACCGTCCTTATAACAGTCATTATGCGACGCTCAACCCCGGACGGTCTTTATTTGCCAGTCTGTTGGTGCGTTTCAGGAAATAATTCCCAATCAATGCTGTTGTCATGAGTGTGTTGTGTAGGATAGGTATATGGGGATGGACCATTATCATGTTTATAGCTTGTGGGCAGACACATGACAAGTCGGCAGATGCGGATGAACCCATAGTTGATTCCGTCTTTGTGCCCCGCTATGCCAAAGGTTTTCGAATCACCTATCGGTCAGACAGTGTTCGTTTGGTCGACATTCAGGAACCCACGAAATCTGATGCGCCGGTGGAACATTTTGCACTCATCCCTCGTGGACAACAGATTGATGACATTCCCCAAGACTATACGGTAATACATATTCCCGTGCGACGTATCGTGTGTATGACCACTCCGCAACTCAAGGCATTCAGTCTGATGGATGCCTATGATTGCGTGGTGGCAACCAGTGATACTCGGCGTTTGCAAAATCCTGAATGGCTGGACCGGCTTGACGACGGACGCATCAAGCGCATCGGCATTGAAGGCAATTTTAACGTCGAGGTTGTCATGGCCACGAATCCGGAATTGATACTCATTTCTCCCCGCAGACGTGGAGGCTATGAATTGTTGGCGGAGAGAGGTGCTCCGCTCTTGTCTTATTGGGCATTCAATGAGACCTCGGCTTTGGGCTTGAGTGAATGGATGCGTCTCTGCGGACTGCTTGTTGGGAAGGAGCAAGAAGCCATAACCTTATTTTCCGGCATAGAGCGTGAATATAATCATTGGAAGGACATTGCCTCGAAAGTTGAGCGACGTCCTACGGTGATGAGTGGGGAGCTTCGTGCCGGGCATTGGTATGTGCCGGGCGGGCAAAGTTTTTATGCCCGTCTTTTCACCGATGCAGGAGCCGATTATTTTTACAAGGATGATAATCACACGGGTGGTGTGATTCTTGATTTTGAGACTGCATATGCTCGGGGACACGATGTGGAGTTCTGGCGTGTCATGAATGGTTTTCCAGGCACGTTCACATACGAAGCTCTGGAGGCGGCAGACCGGCGTTATAAGGATTTTCGGGCTTTTCGCGAGCATAAAGTGATTTATTGCAACTTGGAGTATGCACCTCTTTATGAAAACATGGCCGGCATTCCTCACATTCTTCTGAAAGACATGATTAAAGCCATGCATCCGGAATTGTTACCGGATTATGAGCCGCAATATTATCGTCGGTTGGAATAAATTGAACGTACCTGCGATGGTGAAAGGCCGGCAATCGCAAAGATGAGGATGCTTTTATCGGAGGTATGTGAGGCCTTAAGGGGAAGCCTACCTTTCCCTAGACTCCGCATCTGCCTACCCTGGACTCCGCCCGTGCTTACCATAGAGGGCGTGTACGGGAGGGACAGACTCCGGTGTCTGTCTACTCTAAATCATACTTTTGCAGCAGTTTTTTGAAGGGTGGAGTTTTCATGTAAGAGTCCAGCCAAACATTGAGTGTATCCATGAGCGATTGTGACTCTTTGCTGACTCCCCAACCGTAGAATTGGTTGAAACTAATGGCAGTGTCGATGTCCAGCTGGGGATATTGTCCGATGAGCCTTTTGGCTATGCTTTCTTCACAAATGGCATAATCAATGTCTCCATGTGCCACGAGTGCCAATAACTGTTCGCTGCCGTATTTGGGAAACTCTTTCACATAGATGGTGTCGGCAATTTCAACGCTGAGATTATGTATACGATATTTCACAGGGGAACCTTCAGGCAGATAGACCGTCTTTTGTGCTAATTGTATTTGCTGGGCAATGTAGGAAGTGTCATTTTCTCCTTGGGACTTGCGCTGTACCAACACTTGCCGATTGAGCAAGATGGGGTGGGAAAAGAGCAAGAGAGAGTCTTTCTGCTCGCTTGTGATGAGCAGGCTGCCGGCAATGATGTCGAAGATGCCTTGATTGATTCCTTCTAATTGGGCATTCAGTTCCATTTCAGGGATAATCTCAGCTTGCAGCCCTTTGTCACGGGCAAATGCCTGGAGCAGTTCATAATGGAAGCCGGTGATGGTGTCATAATCCACATAAAATCCAATGGAGTTGTATTCCGTTGTGGCACGAATGATGCCTGAGCGGATGATTTCTTCGTAAGAGCGCGGTTGACTGTTGACCGTTTCATGCGGAGAGGGCCACATCGCCACGACTGCGATGAGCGCGCAGCAGAGGAGAATGCCGCCTGCAAGTCGTTTTTTATTCATGGTGATTTAATTGAAGAAGTTCCAGGAAAGGCCGAACTTGAACCACATCGGGTTGATGGGGTAATGAGGAGCCAGGAAGTAGCTGGAGTTGCCTATGCCCTCTGACACGTGATACACCATTGCATAGATGCGCGTATGTTTCAGGTGGAGGTTGGCATAGAGGTTCACAATGGGGTAGTTCCCAATTTCGATGCGGTCATTCGGGTTCTGGAGGTAGAACTGTCCGATGGCCGGTGAATAGTCCGGAGCATAATATTTGGTGAAGTAGCGCACGTCTGCTCCCAACTCCACAGACAAGACCTTCTTCGCCAGCTGGAATTTCAGGTAGAGATTGCTGTAGAGTGACAAGTCGGGTAGGGGCAGGACGTCTTGGTTGCTGCTCTTCTGATAGGTGATTTCATTGTCCCAATGTAAGATGCCGAGGGCAAAGTCCTTTTTCAGTGTGGCGCTCAGCACTTGGATGTTGTCACTGCATTGGCTCACTTTCACGTTGTGTAGGTAGGTGGTCGTACCGTCCGTGGTGTAGGCTTCTGCGGCATTATCGAAATAGGTGTAGTTCGTGATGTTTTCCACTCCGATGCTCAGTTGCAGACCGGCTTTTTGTGATTTGAACTCTCCCTCGATGCGTGTGCGCAGCTCTTTGGACAAGTCATTGTCCCACCAGATGTGCCGGGAGTGGTAGTGCCGGAAGTAGAACGACGGATTGATGTGTTTTATGTATGCGTTTGCTGCCAGTTGGATGGTGTCTTTGAAGAGACGGAAGTTGAGGTCGGCATTACCTGTGACGTTGAATGTGCCCGCTTCATCGCCCGTCAGAGCCGTTTCGCCATATACGCGGTAGTGGAGGGTTTTGCCCTGCTCCTTCAGCAGTTCGCCGCCGACACTGAGTATGTTGTCTGTGTACTTGCGGTTATAGCGTTCCTCTGCCGAGCTCAGGGTGTCCACCATGTGATAGGTGCGCATCTCATAGTTTACAAATGCTGTCAGGCCGGCTTTTGCCCATTTGTTGAAGCCTTCGCGCAGGGCGATGGCAAAGGTGTTCTTTAGCGAAGTGTAGCTCGTGATGTCGCGCTGGTAGTCGCTCCCGAAGAAATCGTTTACGTAATAGTTGTCCGGAGTTTCGTAGGCGATGTATTGCCGCTCGTTGTTGTCATATTGAAGGGTATGTATGAAGCTCGTCACGGGGATGAAGTCATCATAGTGTTGCGCGGTGTCTTCCGGTTCTTTATAGAAGCCCAGGTTATAGCGGTGGGTGAAAAAGATGTGATAGTTGTCGTTGCGGTTCCACGTGCTTTCCAGGTTAGTGGGAATGTCTGACGGTGTGTAGGAGCTGGTCGTGGAGATTTCTTCCGGACTGACAATGTAGCGGTCGTCCGTGATGCCGCCGTTTTCCGCCATCTTCATGTGGTTTTTGCTGAAGAGAAAGTGATAGTCATACTTGTCGCCCTGGTAGGAGGAGAAGAACGTGCTGTTGAAGAGCGACGTCGCCTGGTTGTTGTACATGCCTCGTCCGTAAACGTAGTCAAAGCTGAAGCCGAAGTTCAGCCGCCGGTTGGCATTGACACCGAAGTAGGCCATGAAGCGGTCTTCGCCGTTCTGCTTGTTGCCGCCTGAGAAATAGGAGATGTTGGCAAAGGGCGACTTGGTGTTGAGAAAGTGATATTTGTCCACCGGCACGATGAAATAGTCGTAAGGGTCGGTGAAGATGAACTGCGAGGCTTCCTGCCGATGAAAGAAGATGCGCGACAGGCGGGGCGAGCCGATGTTGCCCAGATAATTGTACTCACCGTTCAGGCCGTCGGTGAACTGTATGTTCTGAAACTGGTGCATGAGCGTGTCGACGGGGATTTCCGTGCGGTTGCCGAAGTGGGAGTCTATCGTCCACATCTTGATGCCGATGGGCACGGTGTTTTTGTCGACCGTCGTCGAGTCTCTGTCCAGGTAGTTCCCGTCTTCATCGATATAGCGCAGGCCGTCTGCCGTCTCATCAAGCAGCTGGCTGTAGTTCTGGGCAGACGTGTTTCCTCCAAAGAGGGCTGCCAGTATCGTTGTCAGAATAAAGATAGCCTTTTTCATATTGGGAGCAAAGGTAAGTAAAATCAGCCGAGTAACGGGCAGCAGCATCGTATTTTTAGAAAAGGTAACGAAACCGGGTGCTTCCCTCGGCTGGCGGCACGTGAAAAGGCGCAGCAACGCCTGGCCCTGCGGGCCGCGTCACTGCGCCTTCTTTGTGTGTGCGTGTGCATCAGAGTCCGTCGCCCTCGCCGCCAGTGTCGGGAGTCGACGAGCCGCCTTCCACAGGCAATTGCCCCGTTTCCTTATACTCCTCATAGGCTCGCGTGGTGGTGAAGGTGAAGCCGTTTTCCACAACGCCTGCGTTTTCAAACGTCAGTAACTGCTTGAGCATTTCGAGCAACTCCTTCGATGGGGTGAGCACGACCTTGAGGTTTTTAATCATCGTCGCGGCATCAAAGTCCTTGATGTCGGCCACGCCTTCGCTGCCGAACGAAAGACGCAGCCATCCGAGCCGTCCCAACTGCACGCTGTTGCCTTGTGCCAGTTGTTCGGGCACGGCATCGCACACGGTTCCGAAGGCGAATTCGAGTTCGGAGGCCGAGAGCGTCGTGTTGCGGGCGAGGTTTTTACAGATGGCACGTGTTTCGAGCCGGTTCGTGATTAAGGGGTTTGCATACCACAATGAGCCTTCTTGCGGCTTGAGTGGATTTTTTCTTTTGACAAACTTGTACTTTGCCATAACATTAAGATTAGGTAGTGAAAAAAAAGCAGTCACGTTCTCATTCTCGCCGGCATCTGACGTGACACACATACCGGCGGTTCGAAACTGCGCCGGAGCGCCGTTCGAAATGCATCCATACGTAGTTGAAAATGCGTCTATACGCCGTTCAAACTGCGACCGTATGTAGTTAAAACTCCGTCTGGTCGCGTTTTTAACTCCGTCCGGTCGCATTTTTAAACGCATGCGGTCGCGTTCTCAACGGGTATGTATGCGTTGCCAAAGGTATGCTATTCCGTTTGGAAAAGCAAACATTTGTGTCAGAAAAATCGCCAGCCGGTTGAAAAAAAGTTTCTTTGCGATGCCGGTGCATCGTGATTTATCGGTGATGATGCCCTTTGTCCTTGATAAGAATGACTTTAAGCTGTGCGTCGCGGAGCATGCGCCATCCTTCAGAGGTCAGGAAAAATTCAAATTGAGTGGTGCGATGTTTCCATGTGAGCAGGTCGATGGGGCGATGGAGATGACGGCGGATGGGAGCGTACCACCATCCGGGAAATGACAGGGCGCACACCGTGCCGCTGTCGGCCACGCGGCGCAGCGAGTCGATGCAGGCCCGCAACTCTGCGGGTGAAAGGCGTGAGGGCTTGTCGTAGGGGACGTAGCAGGAGGTGTAGTAGCCTCGGCGCGTGAAAGGGGCGAGCAGTTGCCACTCGGGGCTTTCGATGATGAACCGGCGGGGTGGGAGGTGGTTGACGGAGCAGAGGCGGTCGACCTCGGCGAGCACGGCCGTCTGGTTCTGGGGGGTTAGGTTTTTGATGTCGAGCCAGTAGTTGCCCACACCCGTGAGGTTCTGTGCCAGCAGGGAGTCGAGCGTGAGACCGAAGGTGACGTCCGTGTCGTGGGTGACGTCAAAGTGCCCGTCGGGACGGAACACGACGTCGACTTCCACGTTCGGGTATCGCGTGTGCATTTCGGCATACTTCTCCACAGAGTTGCAGCGGTGCAGCCAGAGCTTGTCAGCATGGCGGTCGGTCTGCGTGGCGGGCACGATGGCACACAGTCCGGCGGCGAGCGCGATGCCAAGGGCGGCGAAGAGGATGTGTTCTGTTTTCATACGCAGCGTGTGTATATATAATAAGGTAAAGGCGACAAGCCTGTGTGAAGACTTGTCGCCTTTTGAGTTAATCAGTATTAGGGTTTACGGGTTGGAGAGGCTTGTTATTCACTCCAGTCCATGCTGGCCATGCGCTTGTAGGAAGCATAGCGTTTCTTGGCCATGTCCTCGCATGCGTTGAACAGGTCGGCAGCCTCTGTCGGATATTGCTTCATGACAGACGCAAAGCGCACTTCACCCTTGAGGTAGTCTTGGAACTTGTCCCAAGCTGGCTCCTTGGAGTCGAGTGAGAAGGGGTTCTTTCCTTGAGCTTCCAGTTCGGGATTGAAGCGCCAGAGGTGCCAGTATCCGCACTCTACGGCTTTGGCTTCTTCGGCCTGCGACTTGCCCATGCCGGCTTTCAGTCCGTGGTTGATACACGGAGCGTAGGCGATGATGAGCGAAGGTCCGTGATATGCTTCAGCCTCGCGGATTGCCTTCAAGGTCTGTGCCTGGTCGGCGCCCATGGCGATTTGAGCAACATAGACATAGCCGTAGGTCGTGGCGATGAGGCCGAGGTCTTTCTTGCGGACGCGCTTGCCAGATGCAGCAAACTTGGCGATGGCGCCGAGCGGAGTAGCCTTCGATGCCTGTCCGCCGGTGTTGGAGTAAACCTCCGTATCGAGCACGAGGATGTTGACATCTTCGCCGGATGCGATGACGTGGTCGAGGCCTCCGTAACCGATGTCATAAGAAGCACCGTCACCACCGATAATCCACTGGCTGCGCTTGATGAGGTAGTCTTGGAATTCGGCAATGGTCTTGCAGTATTCGCACTTGTCTTTGGCAGCTTCCACCATCGGCACAATCTTCTCGGCAGCAGCCTTGCTCTTGTCGGCGTCGTCCTTGCCGTCGAGCCACTCTTGGAAAGCAGCTTTATACTCAGCCGGACAAGTGTCGCTGGCAATGGCGCCCTTCATGGTTTCAGCGATGCGTTCGCGCAGTTTCTTGTTGGCCAGTTCCATACCGAGACCAAACTCGCAGAAGTCCTCAAACAGGGAGTTAGCCCAAGCCGGACCTTGACCCTTTTCGTTGGTTGTGTAAGGAGTAGAGGGCACGGAGCCGGAATAGATGGATGAGCATCCCGTGGCGTTGGCCACCATCTCGCGGTCGCCGAAGAGTTGGGAGATGAGCTTCACATACGGAGTCTCACCGCAACCAGAGCAAGCACCCGAGAACTCGAACAGCGGTGTAGCGAACTGTGAGTTCTTCACATTGGCCTTAATGTCAACGAGGTGTTGTTTTGACTTCACGTTGTCCACGCAGTATGTCCAGTTGTCGGCCTCGGCCAGCTGGCTTTCGAAGTGTTTCATGGCCAGAGCCTTGCCACCCTTCTTCGGGTTGCCCGGGCAGACGTCAACACAGTTGCCGCATCCCAGACAGTCAAGCACATCGACTTGCATGCGGAATGTCATGCCGTCGAACACCTTGCCCACAGCTTTCAGCATCGGGAAGCCGGCGCCTTTCTGTTCGTCAGCGTCAAGTACGAACGGACGGATGGCAGCGTGCGGACAAACGTATGCGCACTTGTTACATTGGATACAGTTCTCAGGATTCCATTCGGGCACGAATGCAGCCACACCGCGTTTCTCATATTTTGCAGTGCCTTGGTGCCAAGTACCGTCCTCGATGCCTTTGAAGGCAGAAACGGGCAGCAAGTCGCCGTCTTGAGCATTGATGGGGCGTACCACTTCGTTGATAAATGCCGGGTCGTGGTTTTCCACCTTGGCGTCGTCAGGCAGGTTGGCCCATTCCGGGTCGATAGTCAGCTGCTTGTATTCGCCACCACGGTCAACGGCTGCGTAGTTCTTGTTCACCACGTCTTCACCCTTCTTGCCATAAGACTTCACGATGAACTTCTTCATCTGCTCAACAGCCAGGTCAACGGGAATGACCTCAGTAATGCGGAAGAATGCCGACTGGAGGATGGTGTTCGTACGGTTGCCCAAACCAATTTCCTGAGCGATTTGGGTGGCGTTGATATAGTAAACAGAGATGTTGTTCTGAGCGAAATATTTCTTCACCTTGTTCGGCAAGTTCTTGGCCAGCTCGTCGCCTTCCCAAATGGTGTTCAGCAAGAACGTACCATTTTTGCGCAGACCGCGGGTTACGTCATACATGTGCAGATAAGCCTGAACGTGACAAGCGACGAAATTCGGAGTGTTTACCAAATAAGTAGAACGAATTGGGTGGTCACCGAAGCGCAAGTGAGAGCAAGTGAAACCGCCGGACTTTTTGGAGTCGTATGAGAAGTATGCCTGGCAGTATTTGTCGGTGTTGTCACCGATGATCTTCACAGAATTCTTATTGGCACCTACTGTACCGTCAGCACCCAAGCCATAAAATTTAGCTTCGAACATACCTTCGCCGCCAAGAGCAATTTCTTCTTTCTTAGGTAATGAAGTGAAAGTCACGTCGTCCACGATGCCAACTGTGAAATGGTCTTTCGGCATCGGGAGAGCCAAGTTCTCGTAAACAGAAAGAATTTGAGCCGTAGTTGTATCTTTCGAACCCAAGCCATAGCGTCCGCCTACGATAATCGGGGCATTTTCTTGGCCATAGAAACATTCTTTTACGTCCATATAAAGAGGTTCGCCTGTAGCACCCGGCTCTTTCGTACGATCAAGTACGGCAATGCGTTTTGCAGTCTTAGGCACAGTAGCCAAGAAATGCTTGGCAGAGAACGGACGATACAAGTGAACAGACACCAGACCTACTTTCTCACCTTTAGATGTTAAATAGTCGATAGCTTCACGAGTGGCTTCAGAAGCAGAACCCATCAGGATGATGACACGTTCAGCATCTTCTGCACCATAGTAGTCAAACAAGTGATAACGACGACCTGTGATCTTGTAAATCTCGTCCATGTAGCTTTCCACAACTTCGGGAACGCTTTCATAGAACGGGTTGCAGGCTTCTCTGTGTTGGAAGAAGTGGTCTGGATTTTCAGCCATACCGCGAGCTACCGGCTTGTTTGGAGTCAGCTTGCGTTCGCGGAATTCAGCCAAAGCTTTTTGATCAATGAGCGGAGCTAGGTCTTCATTGTCCAGTTTTTCAATCTTTTGGATTTCGTGAGAAGTACGGAAACCATCGAAGAAGTTCAGGAACGGAACGCGGGTCTTGATGGTAGCCAGATGGGCAACACCAGCCAAATCCATAACTTCTTGCACAGAGCCTTCACACAACATGGCAAATCCCGTCTGACGGCAGGACATCACGTCTTGGTGGTCACCGAAGATACAAAGTGCGTGAGAAGCTAATGTACGTGCAGAAACATGGAATACACAAGGCAAGAATTCACCTGCGATTTTATACATATTAGGAATCATCAGCAAGAGACCCTGAGATGCCGTGTAAGTAGTAGTCAAGGCACCGGCTTGCAACGAGCCGTGCACTGCGCCGGCTGCACCAGCTTCAGACTGCATTTCTTCAACCAAAACCGTTTCGCCAAAGATGTTTTTACGACCTGCGGCGGCCCATTCATCCACATGTTCTGCCATGGTAGATGACGGTGTGATGGGGTAAATGGCTGCAACTTCAGTGAACATATACGAGATATGCGCAGCTGCTTCATTACCATCACATGTGATAAATTTCTTTTGTTTAGTCATAACAGTTAAATTATTAGTAAAAAATCTCTGTTTAATTATCTTGTTTCATTTTAATATGTAAAGCCGAAAAGCCAAAGCGGAATCTGATTTTCATGTCCGACTTCTGTGTGATGCATTGCATACATCGTGTTCGGCATGTTTTTGATTTTACATCCTTTATTGCAAATCCGGAAAGGAATCTCCCCATCGACCCAGAAAGAGATTCCTTTGTCTCCTTTATATAATTTATGGTCTTTGTGCATAGCATTAAAGAAAAAGGTTTCCAATACATCTTGTTCTTCTACTTTGACCGGATAGATGGAGTACATCAAGTTTGTGTTGTGCATCATTATCTTGCTTGGCTTTTTCGGGAATGATTCTCCCTTTGGATATACCATGTTGATAAGTCGTGCATCTGTAAGGTATTTGATGTAATTCATCACTGTAGCCCTCGAAGTTTGAATATCGATTGCCAGTTGGCTGACATTTGGAACAGCTGGTCCGTCTACTGCCAGCAAATATAGTAATTTCTTTATCTTTGAGAGATATTTTAACTCTATTTGTTTAATGAGAAGGATGTCAACCTCTATCATCATATTCATGGTTTTTAAAAGATTCTCGGAAAAGTTTCGTTTCTCCAGGAAAAACGGGTAAAAACCATGATGTAAGTAATCTTGAAAGTAATTGAGTGGACGAACCTTGGGAAGTATTTCTTTGATAATATGTTCGTGATTCGTTAATATGTCGTCCAGTGAATAGACAGGAAAGTTATTTCTAGTCTGTAGATTTAAGTATTCCCGGAATGAAAATCCGCGTAAGTTGTAAGATTTTACGATGTCTGCCAATTCGGGAGTTTCTTTTTTGTCAGTCAGATGCATGACCGATGAACCGGTAAAAATAATCTGTAGCTTGGGGTATAGATCGTAGCATTGACGTAACTCATGGCTCCATCCCGACTGTTTGAATACTTGGTCGATGAGTAGCACTTTTCCCCCGTGTTTCTGAAATTCTCCGGCAAACTCTGTCAGAGTGGTTCCTTGAAAATAGAAATTGTTCATGTTGACGTACAAGCATGAACAATCTCTACCAAAATGTTCCTTGGCATATTGAAGCAAGAAGGTTGTTTTGCCCACTCCGCGTGTGCCTTTGATCCCAATAAGACGAGCATTCCAGTCAATTTCGTCCATCAGAGTTCGACGTACGGGGGCATTTGTGTGTTCCACCAAATAAGCATGGGTCTGATAAAAGGCTTCCATCTTGCTGCTTGCTAATGATGTTGCAAAAGTAACACATATTTCATATATTGCAAAGTGGAGATTGCAGAAAATACATCTTATCGAAACTTTTCGACAGGTTTTTTGATGACGGAATACGCTTGGTCACAGGTATCAGAGTCAACATGAAGAATAAGCTCATGTCGTTATGGGATAGGATTATACTTCGACAGAAATAAGTTGTCGAATACATCAATGACATGCTCAAGAACACAAGAATACTTGTTCATGATGAGTCTCATATCCGCCATAAGGGCGTACAATGTGACAGTGTTATGAAACATTGATGTTGAAGATTTGCTTCTTCATGTGGTAGAACCAGAAGAGGGCACATGCACCTTTAAGTATGCTCGACAAGCTGATGGCCCACCAGATGCCTGACACTCCCAGACCAATGGAGATGAGATAGATGGACAGAGGAATGCGAAGCACATTGCCGCCGATGCTGATGACTGCTGGTTGCACGCTTCGCCCCGTGCCGTAGAACATGCCCTCCATTGTGATTTCCAGCATCATGAATACTTGTGAATAGCCGTCAATGCGCATAAATACACTGCCTGCCATGTAAGCTGTCCTTTCCGGTACGAATACGGCAAAGATTTCCTCTCCGTAGAAAACGAATAGAAAAGTACATACGATGCCGATGCATCCCGTGAGCCACAAGGTCGTGCGGTATGCTTTCAGAACCCGGTAGACTTTTCCGGCTGCATAGTTTTGCGCCACAAAGCTGCTGAGCGCCGTGGAGAATCCTTGTGCAGTGTTCCAGGTGATAGCTTCAATCTGTCCACCGGCTGTGAGTGTCATGAGTCCGATGTGTCCTCCGGTCGAAGCGGCTATCTTGCACATATACATGTTGATGAAAGCAAAGGCCATGTTGAGCAAGGCTGCCGGTGTGCCCAGATGCAAGATGCGTGATGTATAGTGACGTTTGAGCGTGGTGAACAGGGGTAGCCCCGGGAATAGTATCTGTTTCACCTTGAGCTGATGGATAAACAGAAAGAAAACGGATAGCTGGCTAAGGGCGGTGGCAATGGCAGCACCGTCGGTGCCCCATCCGATGACGAAGATGAACAGCGGGTCGAGCACGATGTTTAGCACCAAGCCTGCGGCATTGATGGCAAACGGAATCTGGCTGCGTCCAGAAGCATTAAACAGTCCGGTGAAGGTGACTGACACAATGTAAAACGGCAGTCCGATCAGTATCAGCCGCAAATAACTTACGGCTGCGGCTGAAATGTCAGCTTCAAGGTTGAACAAGGAGATGATGGGGCGAGCGAAGATGAACAGCAGGATGCACCAGCTTAGGGCGATGATGCTTGAGATGGTGATGTTGTGCGACGCGAAAGTCCGTGCAGCAGTCTCATCCTTTTGCCCGATGGACTGTGCAACACTCACTTCTGTTCCCACTTTGTTCAAGAGGGAAAGGGAACTCGACATCCACGTCAGGATGCCCACGGCTCCGATGGCAGCCACTGCTTTGCTGCCCAGACGACCCACCCATGCCATGTCGGTAAGGCTGTAGGCCATTTGCACAAAAGAAGTGGCCATAATGGGACCTGCCAGCTGGAAAAGCTGACGTAGGATAGGGCCGGTTGTTAGGTCTCTGGTTCCTTGCATTTGAGTTATACTTAAAAGGGCGCCCGATTGTTCGAACGCCCCTTGTACATGGTCTTAATAAAATCTTTATCCTAAATAAGCCTTTAACAGCTTGCTTTGTGGACTAGTACGCAGTTTACGAATCGCTTTCTCTTTGATTTGGCGCACACGTTCACGTGTCAACCCAAACTTGTCACCAATCTCTTCCAAGCTCATTTCGCGATGGTTGATGCCGAAGAATGTCTGAATGATTTCCTTCTCACGTGGAGTAAGGGTGGACAGAGTTCTGTCAATTTCTTCTGACAATGATTCGCTGACGAGCGAGTGGTCTGCCATAGGGGAGTCATCATTGACCAACACGTCCAACAAACAGTTGTCTTCACCTTCCACAAACGAGGCGTCTACAGAAACATGGCGTCCCGACACACGTAGTGCGTCTGAGATTTTCTCTTCTTCTATGCCTAATTCGTCGGCGATTTCTCCTGCGGAAGCACGGCGTTCGTTTTCCTGTTCAAACTTGGCCAATGCTTTGTTGATACGGTTGATGGAACCAACTTGATTCAACGGCAGACGTACGATACGAGATTGTTCGGCAAGTGCTTGCAGGATGGACTGGCGAATCCACCACACGGCATAACTGATGAATTTGAATCCGCGTGTTTCGTCAAATTTCTGTGCTGCTTTCACCAAGCCAATGTTACCTTCATCAATCAAGTCTGCCAGACTCAATCCCTGATTCTGATACTGTTTTGCTACAGAAACAACGAAACGCAGGTTGGCTCTCACCAGTTTGTTCAGAGCGGCTTCGTCACCTTTACGGATACGTTGTGCAAGTTCTACCTCTTCATCAACAGAAATCAACTCCTCGCGGCCAATCTCGCGCAGATAGGCTTCCAGAGAAGCTGTCTCACGATTCGTGATACTTTTGTTAATCTTTAGTTGTCTCATCCGTGTCTGTTCTAGTTTAGAAATAGCGTGCAAAATTACCGAAATAGTCGCGAATATTCCTAATATAAAGGAATAATTGTTTGTTAAACTAATAAAAAAAGCTATTCTCCTCCAGTCTCGGATTCTGCACATCTTTTCAGATAAGATTACAGCATGCAGCTGAAATTGTCCACGATGCCGACAAGATGGTCGTCGTCCACTACTAGCAGGGAGTGTATTTTGTAGCGGTTGAGCAGTTGTTCCACTTCAGCTATCTTCATGTCGGGGTGAATGCATTTTGGGTTGGGCGTCATCACGTCTTTCACATGCAGGTCGAAGAAGCGGGCATGCCAGCGCTGCATGATGCGGCGCAAGTCACCGTCGGTGATGATGCCCCGGATGGTGTCGCCTTCCATGGCCACGAGCAACCCCAGCTTGCCTTCACTCATGGGCACGATGGCATCACCGAGTTTCATATTCCATGACACGACAGGCAGGTCGTCGCTGCGCATTACGTCGCGTGCCCGTGTCAGTAATCGTCGTCCCAGGCTGCCTCCGGGATGGAAGCGGGCAAAGTCTTGCGCGCGGAAGTGACGCACTTCCATTAAGGCGCAGGCCAATGCATCACCCAAGGCCAGAGCGGCCGTGGTTGATGATGTGGGGGCGAGATTGAGCGGACAAGCTTCACGCTCCACATAGGCATTCAGGTGGCATGTGGAGTAGCGTGCCACGAGCGAATCAGGATGTCCCGTCATGCCGATGATGGGGATGTGGCGGTCAATGAGGCAGGGAATGAAGCGCAACAACTCGTCCGTTTGCCCCGAGTTGGAAATCACCAAAGCAATGTCGTCGGCTGTGAACATGCCCAGGTCGCCGTGGTAGGCGTCGAGCGGGTTGACAAAAAATGACGGCGTCCCCGTGCTGGCCAGAGTGGCTGCGATTTTTGCGCCGATGTGTCCTGATTTGCCCACACCGGTGACGATGACTCGTCCCCGGCTGTGATAAATCATTTGCACGGCTCGGTCGAAGTCGTCGGTCAGCAGTGGAATCAGGCTGAGCACTGCCGCAGCTTCATCTTGGAGGCACTTCACGGCATAATTTCTGATTTGACTCATAACAGTAATGATTTGATGACAGATTCCAGTTGGTTCAGATAGAGCATGTTCGGGCCGTCACTCAGGGCATTGTCCGGATAGGGATGCACTTCAAAAAAATAGCCCGTCGCGCCGAAAGCCTTGGCTGCCAATGCCATGGCAGGAACAAACTCACGGTTGCCGCCCGTCTTTCCTCCGGCTGCGCCAGGACGTTGCACGGAGTGTGTGCAGTCCATAATGACGGTTGGTGTGAACTTCTTCATGTCGGGGATGTTTCGAAAGTCCACCACCAGATTGTTGTAACCATACATGTTGCCACGTTCCGTGAGCCACACTTCCGAGGCACCTGCTTCCGTGGCTTTTTCCACGGGATATCTCATGTCGTCACCCGAAAGGAACTGCGCCTTTTTGATGTTCATTGTGCGTCCTGTGCGGGCGGCAGCCGTCAGCAAGTCTGTCTGTCGGCAAAGAAATGCGGGGATTTGCAGCACGTCGGCCACTTCGCCTGTGGGTTGTGCCTGATAGGACTCGTGGATGTCGGTCAGCACCCGCAAGTGAAATTTTTCTTTGATGTCGTTTAGCCACATTAGTCCCCGTTCCAGTCCCGGCCCGCGAAAGGAGTGGATGGAGGTGCGGTTGGCCTTGTCAAACGAGGCTTTAAAAATGATGTCGATGTGATATGTGTGGTTCAGACGGACAAGTTCCTGCGCCACTTCTTCCATCAGGGAGAAAGATTCCATCACGCAAGGGCCGGCGATAAACACAGGATTCATAAGACGAAAAAAATTATAGGTTGATGTTTTTAAATCTTATAGAAGCAAAGGTAGTAGATTTGTTGCTGTTTGCCAAACGTTGTTTAGATGTAACATAAGGATTTTTCTTTTTAAACATCACGATTCATTTCTACTCTGATTTCCGTCCGACAAAAAGACTCTCTTGCGCACGAAAAAACAAGAATCTCTCGCCTTAAAATGCGCCTTTGCCAGCCCTCTATTCCGTGCTTGGCTACTCTCTATTCCGCTCCCGGCTACTCTCCTTTCCGTGTTCGGGCCGAAAGGATACGGTGGTTAAAGACTGATTGGGGATAAATTGTCGAATCGGATACAAGTCACACACGGACACGAAAAAAATCTCTGTCCCTGTGTGGTTTGTACCCGATTTTTTATTTGGAGTTTTAAATGACTGTTTAATTGGCTGTCTTCATTCGTTTGAAAATGTGGAATTGGCGCCAGAGCATCCATGCAGTAACAAGTGAGGCAAGCAAATCGGCCACCGGTATGCTGCCCCACACGCCATCCACACCCAACCATTTCGGGAGGAAGATGAGGCACGGCAACAAGAAGAGCAGTTGGCGTGTAAGAGAGAGGAAGATGGCTTTTTTGGCCATGCCCAGACTTTGGAAGAAGTTGGTGGCCACCATCTGGAAGCCGATAATGGGAAAGAACATCATGACGATGCGCATACCGTGGGCCGCGAGGTCTATCATCTGTTGGTCTGTGGTGAAGGCCGAGGCCACTGCATGCGGGATGCATTCGCCGATGAGGAATCCCAGAGTCATGACGCACGTTGCGCAATAGATGGTAAGTTTGAGTGAGCGTGTGACACGATCAAATTGCTGGGCGCCGAAATTGTAGCCTGCAATGGGCTGCATGCCTTGGTTCAATCCCATGACAATCATGACGAAGATGAATGCCACGCCGTTGGTGATGCCATAGGCTCCGATGTGATAGTCGCCACCGTATTCGGTCAACCCTTTGTTGATGAGGATGACAATGAAACATGCAGCCAGATTCATCAGAAAAGGAGCCATGCCGACTGTTAGGATGTTATGCACGATGTTGGAGTTGAATTTATAGATGCCCCGTTGCAAATGGATAAGTTCGTTCTTGTTGTTCAGAATGTGCAGCTGCCACAACAGCGAGATGGTTTGTGACAGCACCGTGGCCAGCGCCGCTCCCTTGATGCCCCAGTGAAAGACGTAGATGAAAATGGGAGCCAGCACGACATTGAGTCCGACAGTATAGATGGTGGCCATCATGGACTGGCGTGGTTTGCCCGATGCGCGCAGCACGGAGTTCAGACCCAGATACATGTGTGTGACGATGTTGCCCATCAGGATGATGCGCATGAAGTCGCGTGCATATCCGATGGTTGTTTCACTGGCACCGAAGAAGTAGAGCACGGGGTCAAGAAATATGAGCATGATGATGGCGAAAGACAGTCCGATGACGAGATTCAACAGGATGACGTTTCCCAAGATGTTTTTTGCCGTGTCATAATCTTTCTGCCCAAGTCGCACTGACAGCAGTGTAGCGGCTCCCACACCCACCAAGGAGCCGAAAGCGGCCGCAAGGTTCATCAGCGGGAAGGTGAGAGCCAGTCCGGAGATGGCCATTGCACCCACACCCTGGCCGATGTAAATGCGGTCAATCATATTATAGAGTGAAGAGGCTGTCATGGCGATGATGGCCGGAATGGAATACTGAATCAATAACTTTCGGATGGGTAAGGTTCCGAGTTCGGTAGTTGCTTCTTTTGATGTCGTCATAATGATAATAACTAAATTAGTGCGCAAAAGTAGGGCTTTTCATCTGTATCGTTTCTTAATCTTTGCTGAAAAATAGAATTGTTTAACAGTGCAAGATGCAAGGAAAAGTCCTTCAAGACGCAGCCGGCCTATTTTATGGTTGAGTATGTACAAAAA
>CAZOKL010000020.1:0-3534 GCA_964580305.1 uncultured Bacteroides sp. | reverse complement strand
AAAAAGTCGCCTGTCTCTTTGATAAAAAGAGTCAGACGACTTTTTAAGCTGTATGCGTAATGAGATAGCCTCTCTTACTTGCGTGCTTCGGCAATGTAGCCAAGTGCTTCCTTGCACTTTTCGGTCACATAAGTCCAATCTTCAGCAGCGACTTTGTCTTTCGGGAAGAGTTTGGAGCCCATGCCCACACAATATACACCTGCCTTGAGCCATGCCGTGAGGTTTTCCTTGGTCGGCTCTACGCCACCGGTCACCATCAGTTTTGACCACGGCATCGGAGCCATCATGCCTTTCACAAAGTTCGGTCCGTAAACATCGCCCGGGAACACTTTGCAAAGGTCGCATCCCAACTCTTGAGCAAAGCCGATTTCCGACACGGTGCCGCAACCCGGAGTGTAGGCCACCAGACGGCGGTTGCACACCTTGGCAATTTCAGGATTGAACAACGGACCCACAACGAAGCAGGCACCCAGCTGGATATAGAGGGCTGCCGTGGCAGGATCAACTACTGAACCTACGCCCATAGCCATTTCGGGACATTCCTTGGCTGCGAATTTCACTACTTCTGCAAATACTTCATGTGCGAAGTCGCCACGGTTGGTGAACTCAAATGCACGAACACCTCCGTCATAACAAGCTTTTACAACTTTCTTTGCCACTTCAACGTCCTTGTGATAGAACACAGGAACCATGCCGGTTGAACCTATTTTGTTCAACACAGCTACTTTGTCAAATTTAGCCATACCTTATTTATATATTAAAGTATATCTTCATTATTAGCGTTGAACACGTCCGCTTGCGTTACCACCGGCGAGGCTTTCCACTTCCTCAACAGACACCAAGTTGAAGTCGCCCGGAATTGTGTGCTTCAAAGCTGATGCAGCCACTGCAAATTCAAGTGCTTCGCCTTGGTTGGGTTTGGTCAACAAACCGTGAATGATGCCACCGGAGAACGAGTCGCCACCACCGACACGGTCGATAATCGGGTTGATGTCATAGTGTTTAGACACGTAGAATTCTTCACCGTTGTAAATCATAGCTTTCCAGCCATTGTGGGTGGCAGAGAGTGATTCACGCAGGGTAGAGATGACATATTTGAAGTTGAACGTCTTGGCCATTTGTTCAAAAATGCCCTTGTAGCCTTCAGCGTCGGTGTTGCCGCCTTCCACGTCAGCATCGGGTTTGAAGCCCAAGCAGAGTTCTGCATCTTCCTCATTGCCGATGCACACGTCAACATACTGCATCAACGGGCGCATGATGGATTGAGCTTTCTCCTTTGTCCACAATTTCTTACGGAAGTTCAGGTCAACAGACACCGTTACGCCGTGACGCTTTGCAGCTTCGCAAGCCAGCTTGGTCAGTTCGGCAGCTTTATCAGAGATGGCCGGAGTGATGCCTGACCAGTGGAACCAGTCTGCACCTTCCATGATGGCGTCAAAATCGAAGTCACAAGGATCAGCCTCTGCGATTGCCGAGTGAGCACGGTCATAAATCACCTTGCTGGGGCGCATGGATGCGCCGGTTTCCAAATAGTAGATACCGACACGGTCGCCACCGCGGGCAATGAAATCAGTCTTCACGCCATATTTGCGCAATGCATTCACAGCCGACTGCCCGATTTCATGCTTGGGCAACTTGGTTACAAAGTATGCATCGTGGCCATAATTAGCGCAGCTCACAGCTACGTTTGCTTCGCCGCCACCATACACTACATCAAAAACATCTGATTGAACAAACCGTTTCTGTCCCGGAGTTGACAATCTCAACATGATCTCACCTAATGTTACGATTTTTCCCATAATTGTGTGTTTATTAGTAATTATACTTGGTTTAATAAGTTCTGTTCTATCAAAATTCATGCAAAGTTAGTCATTAAAAATGAATACTCAAAAGTTGAACTGCAAAAAATCAACGTCTCCCGTGTTCGAGCACGTATTGCACGGGCCACTTCACGACCAAAGGGTCGCACAGCGGAGCTGAATGCAGCATTTCCACGCCCTGGTTTCCGTCCATGAGCGGACTCCTGTCAAGGCATGCACGGCCTCTATTCCGGACAAGGGCGGAAACTAGGGCAGAGATGCCGATGGTCAATCTGTTGAAATACAGAGAATAACATTATACAATTATTTCCTTTCTAAAATCTCAGACATTCCTCACTCCCGACGCATGCTTTGACCATGATGATAAGGAATTTACGTCACAGAATAAAGATTTTCAGACACGATTGCTCCCCATTCGGAAATAATTGTATAAATTCGTCCCCGCTAAGAACACATCATCAATAGTTTAACTGGATTCATACTTTAAAGAAATACATTGCAATGGAAACCAAGTACCTAAAAATCAATCCTGCCGATAATGTGGCTGTGGCCATCTCCGAACTTAAGGCAGGTGAAACCATCACCGTCGATGGCATCAACATCACTGTGGCAGAAAACATTCCTGCCGGTCATAAAATCACGTTGAAAGACTTTGCAGAAGGTGACCAAGTAATCAAATACGGTTATTCCATCGGACACACACAAGTGCCCGTCAAGCAAGGCCATTGGATTAACGAAAAGCAAATCAAGACCAACCTTGCCGGACTGCTTGAATATACTTATAATCCCGTCAATGTGGACTTGGGCATCGCTCACGAAAACCGCACGTTTAAAGGCTACCGACGCAAGAATGGCGATGTGGGCGTGCGAAACGAGATTTGGGTCATCCCTACCGTGGGGTGTGTGAACGGCATTGCCAACCAGCTGGCCGAGAAACTCCGTCAGGAAACCGGATGCAAAGGTGTGGATGCCATTGTGTCCTATCCGCATAACTATGGTTGTTCACAACTTGGTGATGACCACGAGAACACGAAGAAGATTTTGCGCGACATGGTGCTCCACCCGAATGCCGGTGCTGTGCTCGTTGTAGGTTTAGGATGTGAGAACAATCAGCCGGATGTGTTCAAAGAGTTTGTCGGCGAAGTTGATCCGGAGCGCGTTCAATACATGGTAAGCCAGAAAGTGGATGACGAAATTGAAGAAGGCATGCGCATTCTGCGCAAACTCTACGCCGTGGCAAGCCAGGACGTGCGTGAAGACGTGCCGTTGTCCGAGCTCCGTGTGGGCTTGAAATGCGGTGGTTCCGACGGCTTTTCCGGCATCACGGCCAACCCGCTTTTGGGCATGTTCTCCGACTACCTGATTGCACAAGGCGGTACGTCTGTGCTGACAGAAGTGCCTGAGATGTTCGGTGCCGAGACCATCCTGATGAACCGCTGCAAGAACGAGGAACTGTTCAACCAAACCGTGCATCTCATCAACGACTTCAAGTCATACTTCCTTTCCCACGGTGAACCTGTTGGTGAAAACCCGTCGCCGGGCAACAAAGCTGGTGGCATTTCTACACTGGAAGAGAAAGCATTGGGATGCACGCAAAAGTGTGGCAAAAGCTATGTCATGGGTGTGATGCCCTATGGTGAACGTCTGAAGGTGAAAGGCCTGAACCTGCTTTCAGCTCCGGGCAACGACTTGGTGGCTGCAACAGCGCTGGCTT
>CAZOKL010000019.1:0-27205 GCA_964580305.1 uncultured Bacteroides sp. | reverse complement strand
TGCGAGATACTGTATCAGAACAATATCTCGCAAAAATGGGCTTTTTAAGGGAAGGCTAATTATGAACATCTACTTGCACAAAGTATTTTATTGTATAAAATAAGGAGAATACACTTGCTAAAGTCTTGGAATTCACGTTTATTAAGTTTATTCACACGTTACCAGCTGCCATGTTCTTTTTTATATTCAAGGAAATCGGCTTCTCGGTTGTGTTCTCCATCGTACGTCCATTCTATTTCATCTGTATATTCTTTCCCTTGACAGGTAACGACAGCTTTCAGTAAATTCTTACCTACATCCAACACTACATCGTCAAATATATAGTGTACATTAGTGTAGCCTTTCCGCACTTTGGTCAGCTCCTTCCCGTTTAGATACACTTTGGGAGTCCCAATATTGGAATAAACCGTAACCGAAGTATTCTTTCGCTCACGAAATACATTGCGGCGTTGTGTCATATAAAGTAGCGGCTCTTTACTCCAGTTTGCTTTATACCAGTAATAAGAATCTTTCTTAATCTTGCGGTCGAATGTTATCAATCCTTTCATATTGCGTGCAGCTACACTTCCACGGTTTGAAGTAGGCACAGCAAAATCGAACATGTTCCACAAATAAGAGACAATAATATATGGGTGCTGACTTATGACACTCCACTGATATTCATGAGTCTTAGTCTGGAATGTTTCCGGGTAGAAAGGACTTCTCCAATTCAAAGCATCACCCAAAAGCTCCGTTTGGTGCTCAATGTTGGCATCGGCTCCATATTCGGTCAGTATCAAACGCTGCCAAGGATATTCTTTTTCCAAATTCTCTATCCACGGTTCAATGTCTTGTAATTTTCGTTCATACCAACCGAAATAACGATTCATCCCTTGAATATCTGCATTCTGGTTGACTGGATGTTCAGTACTACCAAAACCATTGACTGACGCAGTGTAGCGGTCCGGATCTTCTTGTTTGCAAAGATCGTGAATAGACTGTGTGAGAGCAGCTGTATATTCATATGGATGATAAACCTCATTGTGTATGCCCCATACGTAAATGGATGGATGATTGAAACTCTGACGAATAAGTTCGCGCATCTGTTGATGAGCATTATCCCATTCCTGACCGGTAACATGATTCACAAAAGGAATCTCTGCCCAGATAATCAATCCTAACGTGTCGCAACGCGAATACAGATAATCAGACTGCTGATAATGTGCAAAACGAACAGTAGTAGCTCCGATATCCATAATCTGGGCAAGGTCGAAATCATGTTCTTTGTTACTCAGAGCGCTGCCCAATCCCCACCAATCCTGATGGCGCGTCACTCCATACATGGGATACTTCTCTCCGTTGAGGAAAAAACCTTTCCCGGCTACAACTTCATATTTACGAAGTCCCAACGGTTGTACAATTTCATCCAACACCTTTCCATCTTGCATCAAACACGACACCACTTTATACAGATAGGGATCTTCTCTGCCTTTCCACAAACGGGGTTTGGACAATTTAAAAGTAGAGGAATAGCTTTGTACTCCCTGCGGACTCTGATCAAAAATTTGACGATGCTTCTTCACCAATCTGCCTTCCATATCGTACACGGCATTCTCAAGTTCCAATGATGCTGGAGACATGGAAACATTATCCACTTTTACTTTTACCGTCACCTCTGCCGATTCTTTCGAAACATTTTTTTGTGTAATATAGACACCGGAAGATGCGTGATCGTTAACCACAATACTACACAAATCTGTCACCACCAACCATACAGGACGGTACATGCCACCATAAACCCCAAACAAAACATGGTTTACTGGTATCACATCAGGACGGGCGGTATTATCAGCCTTTACCACAATTTCATTTTCTTTGTCCCATTTCACATGTTGACTAATTTCACAGATAAAGGCTGAATAGGCTCCCTTATGCGTACCGACCAAATAGCCATTGACGTAGACCTCGGCACACGAACCTACCCCTTCAAAACGCAAAAAGATACGTTTCCCTTTTATGCTTTCCGGGAATGTACATTTCTTACGATAATAGCCAACACCTTCATAAAAAGAAGACACTACCCTCTGCATGTCATTGGCATTCCATGTATGAGGAATAGATACACTTTCCCAATTCGAATTCCATGCTTGGGCTGTCTTCATGGCGTCGGTAGGGAAAGGCCCTTTCTTAAACTCCCATCCTTCACAAAAAGATTTCACCTCACGGGCTTCGCTTTGAACAGACACAAGCAATAGGAACGTCAATATTGACAAGCATTTTATGTAATTCTTCATATGACTATACACTTATAGCTATTGCTTTCTTTATAACCGTTACAGAATTTCTTTCCTTAATATTTCTCAATTTACAAGATGCTTTTCTCCAACTATTTTGTATATTTGACATCCTGCCATCAAAAGTGCTCCGGCACCGTACACCTCGGTCATATCACGAGTCACCTTGCACGGGTCTGCGCCGATTGGTTGAACATATCCCAACTTGCCATCAACTTCTACCGCATCAACAAGAGCCTTCCAACCTTTCTCAATGACAGGCAGATATGTTTCTTTGTCGAGCAGTCCATTATTCACGCCATATGCCAAGGCATAAATTACAAGACCTGTCACACTGGTCTCCGGTGATGGATAAGAACCCGGATCCAGCAAACTGGCATGCCAATATCCGTCTTTCCCTTGCAAACCGGCGACCCGGTCGGATAAAGTCGTGAACAAATCCTGGTAGAAACCGCGTGAAGGTTCGTCTTCCGGCAAAGCCTGCAATATCTCAACTAAGCCACCCAGTACCCAACCGTTGCCACGCCCCCAGAATACTTTTTCTCCATTAATTTCCTTTTTGTCGAAATAACGATGGTCACGATAGAATAAATGTTCATCCTTATCATACAAATAATCATAAGTGGCTTTATACTCTTTATTCATGAAATCCAGATATTTCCTATCACGAGTCAATGCATAGAGTTGGGCATATACGGGTGGTGCCATGAACAAGGCATCACACCATGACCAGCGATCCAGCGTCTCCGGTTTACCATAGTCCAACTCCAAGGCCGTTTCTGCAGGATTTTCTACCACCCAGTTAGCACGTGCCATTACGGGAGCTATCATTTTCTTATCGCCGTATTTCTTATAAAGCTCTATAAATGCTTGTCCGACGGCGATAAAGTCCGCATGATACATCCACTTCCCTACCTGAAAATGATTTTTCTTGCCTATGCGCAATAACCATTCATAATAAGAGTTATCTGAATCTTCTTTCTCGATCAAATCCGCCCAGTCCAACATCCCCACATACAGAACGGCATATGTCCAATCCAAATCATCACGTTCTGGCTCTTTTTGATGGTGTGCAATTTGCCAATCAGCCACTTGTCTCATAATGTTTTTCACTGTATTTCTATCAAAGTTCCGGCTATTCCCTGCATGCAATGCATAGGGTGACAGTAAAATTAAAATAGTAAAAAGCAAAGTCTGTCTCATAGTTCTTTGTGTTAATATTCAGAGCAAAGGAAGCCTATTTATAGTATTCTCATTTGCTCAAATCAACATTTGTTTTGCTGTTATTGCCAGTTTTAAGTCTTTTTATGCTTTGAAGCAAAGGTTGTAGGAGTGTCTCCAAAGACTTTTTTAAACGAGCTTGAAAAATAGGACTGACTTTCTATGCCCACTTCGAACATAACATCACGCATCATCATATTTTTTTCGACAATCAGCCTTGCCGCTTTATGCATACGACAATTCAGTATAAATTCCACCAATGTCTTTCCTGTCAGGCCTTTCACTTTTGAATAGAGTTTTGTGTGACTCATTCCAAATGTTTTTGCAATCAATGACACATTCAATTGCGGTTGATCCATACGGGCTTCTATCAGTTCAATCAACTGCTTCAGGAACTGGTTGTCTTGGTCGGTGGTAGAAAGTTCACTACTATCTGCATTATATGTCTTTGCATAGTGCTCTTTCAACTGCTGCCTATTCCGGAACAAATTCAAAACAGCCAGTTTCAGATAAGTTAAATCCACCGGTTTTTCAAAATAGAGGTCAGCTCCGGAATCTACTCCCTCAATCTTACTTTCAAGGCTTGTTTTAGCAGTCAGCAGAATAACTGGTATATGAGAAGTATTTATATCCTTTTTTATATCACTACACAATGAGACACCATCCTTATGAGGCATCATAATATCACTTATCACTAAGTCGAAATCCATTTCATCCATCAACCTCAGTGCTTGTATCCCATCACTTGCTTGCACCATATAGAACTCATCGGACAACGATTCAGCTATTAGATGCCGCAGGTCTTTATTATCTTCTACTATCAGTACCTTTTTCTTATCCGGTAATTGTACAGAACCCGAGTTACTCGTTTCCATATCAGAATCTAAGAAATCCTTTTCCTCGTCAGCCTGATTGGTATAAGAATCGAAAGAAGATTGCTGTGCAAAATCAGATGTAGCAGATACAATGCTATTCAACGGAAGATGTACCACCATGTCGGTTCCTACATTTCTTTCACTGTAAATGGATATTTCCCCTTTTTGCAACAATACCAAACTTTTGACAAGAGCCAAGCCAATACCTGTACCCAAATGGGAATTTGCATTAACTGTATTCACTTTATAAAACCGTTCGAATACATTGCTTATAGAATCGCATGAAATACCCATACCAGTATCACTCACTATAATAGAGAATGCATTGTCAATGACATCGCCTACCGTATAGCTATATTTATAGTGTGACGTAAAATCTCTTCCATACCTTGTTTCCAAAACAATAGTACCCTTATCAGCTGTGTATTTAAAAGCATTATTCAACAAATTCATCACAATTTTCTCCACTACATTTTTGTCTGCATAAATTGCTGCCGGCAGATTTTTGTCAAAAGCAATGCGAAAATCAATTTGGTGCTGACGGGCATAGTCTGCAAAGTCATCGGCAATATCCTTCACTAATTCATTGATGTTAAGTTTCGTAGGTGACAACTTCATCTTACCGCTTTCCACACTGCGAAAATCCATCAGTTCGTTCACGAGATTAAGCAATCGCTGCACATTGCTGTTCAATATTCTATAATAATACTCTTTTAGCCCCTCACTACGCAACTTGTCAAGCGCAGCCATGATGAGTGACAGTGGGGTGCGAAAATCATGTGATATATTGGTAAAAAAGCGTAATTGCGCCTGATGTATCTGTTCTTTCTTTTCACGCTCAATGTTTTCTCGATAAAGCATCATCTGCAAATTCTTTTTCTCAGCCAGATGACGATATATCAGATAGGTGAATCCTGTCAATAACAGTACATAAATCAAATAAGCAGGTAGACTAAACCACGGAGCCGCTTTGCGTACAATTTTTACCACTGTAGGAGTATCGTTCCAAATGCCATCGTTATTGGCAGCACAGACTTCAAAGAAATATGTGCCAGGAGGAACTTTAGAATACATCACCGTACGTTGCTGTGCACCGATTGTAATCCAGGCATCATTATAGCCTTTCAAACGATACTTAAACCGATTCTTCCCGGGAATGTGATAATTGTCAGACGAGAACTGAAAACCGAAATTTATCTGGTCGTAATCAAGCACAATTGTTTTTAAGCAATCATTATCGAACGTATAACGGGGTTGCACCTGTTTATGATCGATGAAGAAATTGGAAAGAATGGCTTTGGGCTTGTATTTATTGTAGGAAATTTGTTGAGGATTGACTACCGTAAAGCCATTTGTACCACCAAAATATAACAATCCATTTTTAGCCTTCATGGTACTCAACGGATAGTATACCTGGCCTTGGGTATTTTCGCACTTATCGAATTTAGACAATAGACTTTGCTGAATATCATAACAAAACAAGCCATCGTCCGTTCCCATCCACACATGACCATTGTCGTAACATATACTATAAATTGAATATATTTCTTGAGGTAATTTATTCTTCATAGAAATGAATTGTGAAGAGCCTATTTCATATTTCACCAATCCATTGCCAATTGTGCCTATCCAAATGTCACCGGCATCATCCAGACAGAAAGTAAACAATCCTAAATAGATAGAATCGTTAGGCTCAATCTTTTGCACATCATGCGAACGAATATCCATGCGATAAAGAGCTTCATTGGTAATAGTCCACAACGTGTTCTCTCCTTGCCGCATCATGTCAAACAGATAAGAATAATTGCGTGTGCTATCCAAATCAAAATGGGTGAACTTTTTTTCGCGAAACGAAAAGTAAGAAATAACAGGTACAGGATGCTGATATGCCACCCACATGCCTGAATCTCCTTCAAGAACTGTTTTGCGCACATTATTTACCAACAGCGAAGAAGGATCATTTGCATCGTGTTTATAGCAAGCAACCGGACATAAATTCGAGTTGTATTCAGTAATGCCGTCTCGGAATGTAGATATCCATAGATTTCTGTGGTTATCTATCAATAATGATTTCACATTACTCAAAACTTCTCCAATAGGCGATATGGTTACTTTTCTTGTATGTTTGTCCAATTGGTTAATCCCTCCTCCCTCTGTTCCTATCCAAATACAATTATCGTCTTCAGCAAATGCACTTACCGGAGCATAATTTAGCCCTTTGTCTTCCGGATAGTAAGATTCAAAAGGAATACGTTCATCCAAATTTACGTAACATAAATGTCCAGAATAAGTACCTATCCATATATTAGATTGGCGGTCCTCACAAATTTGCCATATAGAATTATTGGGCAAACTGAAAGGATTGGTACGTACATGTGTATAATGCTTCCATTCCTCAGTAGAGGGGTTCAATATATATAGGCCATCTATCGTCCCCATCCAGACTTTTCCATTTTTGTCTATGAAAAAAGCCCGTAAGATATTGTTACAACAGGCAAAAGGAATATTGTAATGTTTTTCTATCTTAAAAGACGAAAGGTCTATTACGTATATTCCGTCCTTTTCCGTACATACCCACAGTTTACCTATGCGAGCTTCAGCAAAACGGATATAGCCATTGATTTGATTAGGCAACGTAAGGCAACAGGTAAACTCATTCGTCCTGTCATCAAAACGATAAATACTACTGCCTATAAAAGAATAAAGACTTCTCTTGTACGCACAAAACGGTCTATTTACATAAGTAGGCATCTTCCCGTCGTATTTAGGTAGGTGAAGGATTCCCGCCTCCATATCCAAACGTCCCCACCTGCTATTGCTCATTATCCATACATTGTCTACTCCGTCTACAGCCAACCTGCTCACTGTTGCATATACCCATTCAAAACGTTCATCCTCCTGTGTATATCGATATAAACCATTATTGGTATTAACATACAGATGTCCTTGCGAATCGGTAGCCAAATTATAAAATATCCATCGCTTAGTTGGCTCTATAGCCGCAAAATAAGGATAGTATTTCTTATAGTCGTAACCATCAAAACGATACAGCTCATAATCCATCAGCACCCAAATGAAACCTTCACTATCCTGTTCTATAGCATTAACGCCATCATAATAGAATCCTCCTTCCGGAGACATGGTCCTGAATCGATAATCTTCTCCGCCCAAGACACTTATTGTCTTCCAAAGAAAGAATAAAAACAATAAGCAGCTTTTATTCATAAATACTATAAGTAACTAATCAAATTTTAGTATTCGTTTTGCAAAATACCAAAAGCATCTCAATATGACATCACTGTCATTGGGATGCTTTAGAATATTTAGAGAGAATTAGAAAATCAATATGGAAATAGCTCAATCCGCATAACTAATTTTTCCAATATGGAAATCTGACATTTGAATAGTATTTCCACTCGAATTCCATCCGGTGATTTGCAACTTAAAATAACGATAGTTGAAAACGCCCGGCAAAACTACTGTTACTTCGTTTTCACTCGTGGAAATGGCTTGGTCTTCAATAATAGTATCAAAACTCTCACCATCATTACTACCGTATATTGCCACTTGAGTAACACGGAGGTTGGAAGAGGTGTTCAGATAAACACGATGGCGCAAACGAAAATAATCAAACACCTGACTCTGTTGCATATCAATGATGAAATAAACTTCCTCATCCGCACCAACTGTAATATCACCGAGAGTTTTACCCGGCTTCACTAAGGCAAGACAAGAATTTAAGTCATCATCAATGAGATTTTCCAGTTGTCCACCAATCACAGAATCAGGTGAATATTCGTGCGAAGCACTGATTGTCCATCCCGTACGTTCAATATCATTATATCCTGCCACCTCACGCACATGAATATTGCAGGTTGCCGAAACACCACTGCCATCTACAGACCTCACAGTAATCGTTACATCACCCACTGCTTTAGCATAAATTTCACCACGACTGTTGACTTCGACTATATCCGAATCCGACGAACTATAGATAACCTCCGCATTACTGGCATTATCAGGCAGTACAGTAATCAGAGAACCTAAATTCAATGTGCCTTCCCGTGGCATATAATAATCAAGGTAAGTTTCTGGTATTTCAATTGAGGTGACAGGATAGATACGTTCCTCCACCGAAATGATGCATGATGCCCACATATCTGTATTATTGACCGACCATGCCGTGAGAGCAGCCTCGCCGGTTCCCACTGCCGTTACTACACCGTTCTCATTCACCGTAAACACATTTTCATTACTGCTGGTATAAGTATATGTATAATCAGTCGCATCCGTAGCATTCGCCGGATAAATAGTCACTTCTACATTCCACGTGTCTTCTTCTGTCAGGTATACTACACCTTCTTCAGTACCGGCAATTTCCATGCTTGTTACAATATTGCCGATATTTACGTCATCGTCGTTACAGGCAACTATACCGATTAAAATCAAGACACAAATCGGTACGTACTTTATTTTATCGTTTATATAAATTATACTCCTCATATTATTCTACAAGTTATTGTTAATAAATAGAGTTTCTCTTATCTGGCCGGTTTCACATAGCCATTCGGTACGGGAAAACTTCCGTAATTCTCATCTGTGATTTCAAATAAATTATCCGGAGCTTTAGGATAACCCTTGGCTGCAATCTCCGCTTTCAAGGCATCTACTTGTTCCTGAGTAATAGTAAACTGCTTGGTACCGTAATCATTAAACGTCTTGTCTACCGGAGTCAGGAATCCCCAGTCTTCAAAAAAACTCGTAAAATCTATGCATGAATGGTTGCACACTTGACGCACAAAATCGATCTGTAGAATACCTTCCGTATCGGTCGAAGTTTCGAGATCGGGCATCACACGATAATATTCGTGCAAATCACGAAAGAAGTCATCATCACCACACACATCCATTATGTAAAGCTTGAGCTGCCAGAAAGGAACAAGTTTCACATAATATTCGTCAGAAGCATTGTTCAGACAGTGCGGCTCTCCAGCCTCCTTAATGCGGCGGATTGCCTCCTGATAGACAGTTTCGCCGGGATTATCCTCATCCATCAGACGAGACCCCATTCCCAATGAGCTGCGTACATAATTGGCATAAATATTGTTAGTCACCTCAGTAGTGCCAGTCCATTTTAACCCTGGACGAGTCTGGTTAGTATGTCCTATTTCATGTCCCAACACCCATACACGATTTTTTAAACCGTCTACTGAACAAAATACATTATTATAGCTTGTCAGATAAGCCGTATGATTGGTGGCAGAATAAGGGTTGCTACTATTGTACTCAATGTGAAGATACATACGATTGGTATATTCCTTATCATATTTAAATAATCCCATAAAATCACATTCCAGACGCACCACTTCATCCATCAGCTCCATCACTTCAAAAATGGGTGTATCATATTCCTTATAGGCATCTACGGTCCATGTCACCATTACATATTTCCCGGCTACATCAATGTCTTTGCAAACGGCATTACGAAGCATGGCCTCCCATTCTTTCTGTGTGGCATCAGATTGCGTGTCAAAGTATCCGTTTACCATAGCAAAAGGGAAATGGATTTTCACTGTTTTGGCTGCAATAGCAGCTTTTTCCGCATCTGTTTCAGGCCAAAGTGGAATATCGTCTTGTGTCAGATTTTGTATATACAACAGCCCTCCATTGCTCAGCTGAATATTATTTTCACCTTCTTTCAGTGCATAAGTAGTGCTGGCACTATATCCCAGAGTTAAATCCTGTACAACCATAGAGATACTCTGTCCGTGAGTATCACCCACCAATACCATCAACTGTTCACCTTCTTCCACATAAATGCCCGTAGGATTATCACGCAAACCATATTGAGAAGTCTTGTTCACATTGGCCATTATAGATGGTTGCTGATAAGGGCGATACTCTGCCACGCGGTAAGTTTTGTCATAAGTACCATTAAACAAGGCTGTAGCCAATTTCTTATAAGTTTCACCCGGTATCTTCCGAATATCAGCATCAGTAATTCCCTCTTTTAATTCCGAGCAAGTTTCATCGGTAAAGATTGTAGTATAGTCAAACTTATTCACGCTGGTAGTATAGAATTCCATTTCGGCACAACTGATGCGGTCATTGTGAGCCGAATTGATTTCAAAACGTACCCGCAGTACATTTTCCACACTTTCTTCCAATTGGATGGTAGTAACATTATAATTTTGGTCACCGCGTGCCACTTCAGCAATTTTCACCCATGTATCGGGTGTTTCGGCAGTAGCTATATAGACATTGAACTCATTGAAAGCACCATAACGGGTGCCACTGTCAGTACGTGGATAGTAGATGATATAATCCAGTTTAGATGCTGTAGCAAAAGTATAATCTATGATGAAAGGCCAATCGGTGAAGGCGCCAAACTTCGAGTTGAAGTACGAAATATAATCTCCGTCAAAAGTATAAATGATACGGCGGTCTTCCCCATCGACCTCAGTCGTTGCTTCGGTGGTGGCGGTAGCAGATGCCACTTCAATTTTAATATCTTCTGAGCCTGTAGACGCTTCCTGACACACAGGTATGTCGCGTCGCAAAGAGCCGTAAGTCAAGCGTATAATGGTGGAACGCGGAACTTCGTAATAAGTAGGGTCGGCAGTTACTGTCACAGTCTCACCTGAAAGTACAGCCGTGCACCAATCTTGTCCGTTAGCATTTACTTCACAATTGATATCGGACGGATCAATGTCATCTGTCAAAATCAAACTTAATGTGCTGCTACCACCGGCAGCCGAAAAATCCACTTCCAAAGGAAGCACGCGTACCCAACCGGTACGATCATCTGCTCCATCGTCATCGTTGCATGCCGCATAAAGGCAAGACAAACACAGTAACAAGCTCCACATACAAATTTGAATTACATAATTGTTTCTCATTTCATACTTATTTTATGATTAAGCATAGAATTACTCGTTTGGCCCATCAAGAGGCTCGATGTTATTCTCAGAACCTGCATAACCCGGTGTCTGATTGATGTGTCCCTCGGTATTGGATGAGATAGCCGTTTCTGCAATAGGCCACAATACATTGTAAGGAGAAATGGTATATTCCAGACCACTTAAGTTTGTGACTCCCTTGTTATAGAATTCGGTATGATCCATAATGCGATTATAGAAATAATTGTTCTCTGTAAAGTTACTCATGCTATAAGTACGTCCCTTCTCATCTGACTGGCCTGTTTTTGCAAACAAGAAAGCTATACGGGTTAACTCACATTTACGAGGCTCTTCATAGAACAGTTCACGGGCACGTTCGTCAAGGACCTGGCTGATATTAATCTCGTCGATAGTTAAATCACGAGCTCCGGCACGACGACGTACTGTGTTGAGGTCATTCATTGCATCCTGAAGCTCTCCTTTCCACACATATGCTTCGGCACGAAGTAGATAGGTTTCTGCCAGACGGAACACATACCAATCTGCCCAACCACCACGCCAATTAGACGATGTCTGGTCTGCAATATTGGTCTTATAATAAGGCCATCCACTCCAGCAACGTATTGTGTCACTTATCAACCTGGTACCATCATCGGCATACAATCGTACATTTTGTCCGTACCATTCCGATGTACCTTCCAACTCGGGATTATTGTATTTTAGATCACTGACATGTACCCAATTACCCGATTTGTGACGATAATCTGTATCGTCTAATGTCCAGATAGAATACTGATGATACCACGTGGGACGCAATGTGTTTATTCCGCGGCCATACTCCAGCAAATAAGGATTCTTCACTTCATCATTATCCGTAAAACCGTTTCTACCATCCGGGGTCAAAATCTGGCCATCACTTGAATACCAAGGTACAACCTGGCGTTTTATTTCCAGTCCCGTTGCCGAACGAAAATCAGAACCTGCATCGTAGCGGTCTATAACACAATATAATACTTCTTTATTGGCCGGAATGGCTTTATTGTCCGACTGATGCAAATCCCATATTACATCTTTTGTAGAATCATTGGCATCCACACCAAAACGTTCCGTCATCAGATAATGTGTCCCGTCATTAATCACCAGATTGGCTGATTCTATTGCATCGTCAAACTCTCCCAAAGCCAGGTTTATTTTAGTAAGCAAATGATAAGCAGCCGCTTGTGTCACCATACCGATATAGACATCATTAGATAGATAAGGAGCCGTACGTTCCAAATCTTCTTTCATGTAACGTAGCGTAGCTTCACGCGCAGTGCTGTAGAAATCGTAACGGGGTTCGAGTACTTCATGCACAATAAGGGGAACATCACCAAATTGATGTACCAAACGATAATAACGGAAAGCCCGATGAAAGCATGCCAACGCCTCTAATTCACCTCTTTCTTCATCGGTCATTTCTACATCTTGCAAGCGATCATAAATAGTATTGGCATCTTTAATGCCTTTGTACAAATAAGTCCAGTAATTATTAATCTGAGTGGCATTACCGGTAAGAGTAGCCGAAGGAGTGATCTGGCGCGTCAGGTCGACGGGAGCATTAGTAGCATCCGTGCGTCCGTTCACCCCCATGTCAGAAAAGAAATATTCTGAAAGGATACACGGGTCACTCGAAAAAGCAGTAGGGTAATAATCAAAGTAACGCACATCGCGATTCAACATGTCAGTACTTGTTTTCAAACCATCGTAAGAGGTAAACGTATTTTCCGGCGTGAAAAAAGATAAAGGCTTAGGGTCGAGCCAATCGGAACATCCACATGCCATACATATAAGCCATACAATGCCGATGTATTCTATTGTATATTTAGCGATCTTTTTCATTGTCTTTTTCTATTCTAAAATAATTATACAAAAGAAGATATTATAATGTCATATTAATACCGAAAGTGATGGTACGCGGCGTGTTACTATCCGAATTCTCCGGATCATAGGCCGGCCAACGGGTGATATAGCCCAGATTTTTCACGGTAAGATTCAGACGTAAAGTATCGAATTTCAGGCGTTCGATTAGCTTCTTGGGAAAGGTATAACCAACTGACAGATTGTCAAAACGCAGGAAAGAGGCCTTCTTATAGATATGGTATGTAATACCGTCCGGACTCTTAGCACTCAGACGTGGATAATCATTAATAGGGTTATCCGCAGTCCAATATTCACGTTTGATTTGGTTGACTGTGTTCAACAGTGCATTATTGTTGGTAAAGCGGTCCTGATATTTGATGTGACCTAAGTAAGAATACACACTGAAAGAAATATCAAAATTTTTAAAGAGCGTAAACTCATTGCGCATGCTCCAACGCACTTTAGGAGTTGTGGTTCCCAGGAACACTTTATCATTGTTATCATAGCTATAACTATGATCCACATCCAAGATTTTGGGGTCACCGGGTGATTGCCCGTATTTGGCCGCTTCTTCTGCTTCGTCTTCCTGCCATACGCCGATGAATTTGTATCCCCACACCTCGTCTATGTCATGACCGATAAAGTAACCATTGGTAATGTCATCGGCTTCTTTTTGCCCTATCACGTTTCCATTTTCATCGGTAATATCCTCCATTATTCCATACAAAGATTTGATAGTGTTTTTGTTATAAGCCAAATTAAATGTCGTATGCCATGTTAATATCCTATTATTGATGTTAGTAGAACTAAAAGAAATCTCCAAACCACGATTCCAGATTTCTCCGATGTTAGCTGTCACACTGGTATAACCAATCAAACTAGGCAACTGACGATTATTAAGCAGATCCGTAGTACTTTTGTGATAAGCATCAATGCTACCGCTTAGACGCCCATTCAAGAACGAAAAGTCTAAACCTAAGTTGTAAGAGGTAGTCGTTTCCCATTTCAAATTGGCGTTAGCCATATTGTAACAATAAAAAGTATTAACTGTTATCAATTCACCGGTGCTTTGATCTACATAGAGATATTTACGGGGCGACAATTGCATCAAGGCAGCATATGCGCCAATAGAACGGTTACCGTTCTGACCATAGGTAAAACGTAATTTTCCATAATCAAACCAGTTGTTGATGTTCCGCTCTTTCCAGAATTTTTCTTCCGTAAATATCCATCCCAAAGCTATAGAAGGAAACAGAGCATAGGGATTAGCTTGTCCGAAAGCAGAGTAACCATCACGACGTATGGTAGCAGTCACTAAATAACGGTTATCATACGAATAGTGCAGACGTCCCATCAAAGCACTACCAGTACGATAAACATCATCGGCACTCACCTCAGGTATTGTTCCATAACCAAGGCCACCGTAACCCAAAATATCACTGGGTTGAAAAGCGGAATTCTCGGCTTCAGTTTTCCGGCGCTCAAATTTTTCCCAGTTCACCAGTCCGGTGAAATCGAACGAATGTCTACCAAAACTCTTGATCCATTTTAGCATATTGTCCCATTGCCAATAAAAATCTTTTTGCATATAACGATCTACATAGCCACCTTCTGATGAATATGAAGGATGGTCTGCAGAACGATGGTACATGTAGTTTATCCATTCGAAACGAGGCGAATAAGTAGTCTGTAGTGAGAAACCAAACGGTAAATCAATTTTCAGATAAACAGAAGCATTAAGGTTATTGATGTCATATTTCGTATCAATATAAGTATAAGCGATATAAGGGTTGGTTGCGTTCAGGTTATCGTTAGGATATAGCTTATAAGTGCCATCTTCATTATAAATGCTTCCGTAAGGTGAAAGTGCAGACGACCAACTTAGGTAATTCCCACTTTGCATGTTACTTTCATCACGCGATGTAAATTGTGCGTTCACGCCATAAGTAACGAACCCTTTCACTTTGTTCTCCAAGTTCACACGGGCACGTATGGCACTGTAATTATTGCCTACTTGATTATTCTCATTTCTAAGATAATTCAGAGATGAATAATACGACATGTCATCTTTCTTCCCGGCAATGCTGACAGTGTAGTCCTGACGTAATGCTGTACGCATAGTGAGATCTTGCCAATCCACCTCTCGGCCAGCCATATAGTTGGATATTTCCGTGGAAGTCAAGCGCAAGCGAGTCAACCATATTTCAGTAGGATTACCCGTATTGCTGCCCATCCATTCGGCTAATTCTGTATTGGTCATATTGGCCGGATTGTCATAATAATTGGTCGAACCATTTGTGGAATCCTGGCTTTTCATCACATCCCGACGGAAATTGATGAACTCTTCGCCTTGATATACTTCAGGCATGGAATGTACCATCTGAATGCCCCAAGAACCATTAAAAGTGATAGTTGGCCTGTCATTTTTTGCCCCTTTCTTTGTTGTAATCAGCACGACACCATTGGCTGCCTGGGCACCATATACAGCTGCCGAGCTGGCATCCTTCAATACATCTACACGCTCGATGTCATTGGGGTTGATATCGGTCATCTGGCCGCTGTAGATTACGCCATCCAACACCAGCAAAGGGGTAGTCTCGGCTGCAATGGTTCCTTTACCACGAATCAGCATAGACGTATTTCCTTTTGCGTCGGTCTCCATGCCAACGGAAAGGCCGGCGACTCCTATGCGTAACATGTCTTGAATTGTCTGACGTTGTTCGTTGGCCATTTCATCCGCCTTGATAGAAGCTACGGCACCGGTAAGATCTTGTCTTTTCATGGTGCCATATCCCACCACTACCACTTCGTCAAGCATCTCCTCTCCTTCCTTCAAAATAAGTGTCTTAGGAACAGCATTTGCCTTCAATACCTGTGTAATATATCCAATGTAGGAGACGTGAATGTTTGAAGCAGCATTCACAGTAATCGAATAATTTCCATCGATATCTGTGATAACACCATTGGTAGTTCCTTCTTCCAAGATATTGACACCGATGATTGGATCGCCCAAACCATCCACCACTGTTCCTTGAACCGTAATTTTCTTGTCTAAGCCACTTTGCGCTTCCAATGAAAGTGGTACACGCCCAAAAAGCAATAACAAGATTACAATACAATTTCTGATAGTCGTCCTTTCCATAATATAAAATAAACAGGTTAATATTGTTAATTTTGGGGTTGTTAATTTACATCAATGAAAGATCTGCTACATCAAATACGATATATAAATATTACAACTTCTTATCATGTCTAAATAAAATTTAGTGTCACAAACATAAAAAATGAAAAAAGCAATCTTTTGCTGTTTCTCGTATTTTTTCAATCAAAAAACAGCAAAAGTAGATAACGGGCTGTTATTCAAAGAGATCTAAATAGAAAAATAAAAAATCGATATATTCCAATGTCTGAAATCTTTTTCATTACGGGATAATGTTTAACATGTCCAACTTTTTGGGATCACTTCTCTTTTTTATTTTATAGTGCCCTAATGAGGTTCATCTATGCCTGGCAGGATGTGTAACTTAGCATTGAATGCATCAACGAGGTGCAGCATAAGGAAGATGAAAATGTACTCAGGCCAGTGAAAGATGCCCGGTGTGGCGAGAGAGACATCCTGTTGGAGCATGTGAATTTCGATGCAGAAGCTCCACTCTGAGGGTGCTTGACGATATCTGTCTGGAATTTTCTCACGGAAAAGTTAATGCCGTGGTAGATGCCTGAGGCAACGGGAAAACTACACAGTTGAAACTGCTGTTGGCAGGGGATGCGGTGCCGGGTGGAATCTACAGATTCGGAAGAGGGTCATTGTGGGAGGCTGGATTTTGACGTCAGAGTCCTGCCCGTATCAAGTAACAGGTTCTTTGCCCAACGGATGATGACCAGGGAGCAGATGAGCGCGACAAGCGTGTCAATCCAGATGATGTCCCAAATCATGGCGCATACCAGGCCGAATATGGCGCCGAGGCTTGTCAGTGCGTCGGCCAGAACATGCAGGTAAGCCGAATGCCTGTTATAGTCTTCGTGCCCGTGGCTGTCGTGTAGGACAATGGCACAAATGATGTTGACCACCATGCCCACCACCATCGCCTCTGCGTAGCGGATTTCCACGACTGGGGTGAAAAACCGTTCCACAGCCTCGACAATGATGAACAGAGCGAAAATCAACAGCAGCACTCCACTCGTGTATGCCGACAGCGAGAGCACTTTGCCCTTGTCTACGTCCTTGGCCTGCCTCCTTTCGAGACGGCGCACCAGTACGTATGCTCCCCAGCTCAGTCCGATTGCCAGCACGTGCGAACCCATGTGGATGCCGTCGGCAAGCAGTGCCATCGACTTGGAGAACAGGCCGAAGGCTATTTCCAATACCATCGTCATGGCCGAGAAAAGGACTACAAACGCCGTCTTCTTCTCACTCCGGGATTTGTCTGTGCCGGCAGTTGCATGCTTGTGTACCATATCTTTCTTCCGTTTGATGTGGGGGCAAAGTTACGGGAGTGCGGGGTTCAGACCGTTATACAAAACATCTCATCTTTGGTACATTTTATTCATCGATGCCCTGAAGGCGAGTGGGGTCATGCCTGTATTCCGTCTGAAGAAACGGGAGAAGTACGACAGCTCATTGAACCCCAACTTGTAGGCTATCTCGGAAATGCCGTACTCCGTCCGTATCAACATCCGCTTCACTTCAAGGATGACCCTCTCGTTTATCATTCCCAGGGCCGACTTCCCCAGATGTTTCCTGGCAAGCACATTCAGGTAATTGGGGCTTATGCCGAGTTGCTCGGCGTATCGATTCACTTGTCGTTCATTGATGAATTTCTTGTCAATCAGCTCCTTGTATCTGCGGAGTATGTCCGGCATGGCGGAAGTATCGGGTGCGGTAAGGCTTATACGTTCGAGCTCAAGCAACAAGGTGTTTATTCCCGACCGGACGATGCTGTTGGAGTTTGGCAGGTTGCCGGCCGACTCCTTCTGCATCTGTCCGAACAACACCCCAATCCGTTCGGCCTCATCCCGGCTCAGGTCCTTGTAGACAGCTATGTTCTGTTGACGTCCGGAAAGGAATGGCATCATGAAGTCTTCGGTAAATTGCAGTGTCGAATACCTCATGTGCGCCCCTCCATGCAGGAAGTGTACCTGTTCGGGCTTGATGAAGAAAACCCTGCCGGGCTTTATCTCATATTCTTCGAAGTCGACGATGTGCGTCCCGCATCCTTCGTGCATCCAATAAACGGCGTAGAAGAAATGCCGGTGCGAGAATGGCACTTCCACCTTCCTGTCGTTCTCAACCTCGCATTCTATCTTGAAGTCTTCGGTTTTGGCTATGGAATGTCCAATCTGCAGTCCTTCCAGTTTGCTCATGGGATGGTTTTTTATGCAAAGTTATATTGATATTGTGTACGGGAAAGCTTTTTATTTAATTTTATACTTTTACACTTGTACCTTGAACAGAACCGAATTCAGCCCGAACTCACATATTGATAAAATACACATAAAGTCTTATCTTTGTACAGTAGCTTGACTTCATAAATAATCAGAGGTTCGAGTAGAGTGAAATATCTCTTGTTTAGAAAATATTTGTAGACATAGTATTACTGACTGATAAATAAGAGCAAAGTTATTATGGAACAATATTTTTGTCAGAGTTGCGGAATACCTTTGACCGATGCTGTCAAGGGAACAAATGCCGATGGTAGTAACAACAGTGACTATTGTGTATATTGCTACAAGGACGGAAGGTTTACCCAAGATTTTACCATGCGCCAGATGATAGAGTTCTGTCTTCAGTACCTCGACCAAATGAATACCCAAACTGGTAAGGCTTTGATGCCGATACAGGCTAAAGAGTATATGCTCCGTTACTTTCCGCAACTGAAACGATGGAGACAACCGGATGGACGTACGCTTGTCGAGAAAGCCGTCAGATTGCTTTCCCAATGTGAGAATGTAGTATTATCTTCTGTGGATATCAATGGTTTTCCACGTCCTGTACCCATGTCCAAAATTCAAGCCAGGAGTTTCAATGAGGTATGGATGACTACATCTGCAAGTTCGATGAAAGTTGCCGATTTCCGGCTGAATCCCAAAGCTGGCATTTGTTACGAGCACTATGGAGACTCTGTAGCCCTACGCGGCACGGTAGAGATTATAACCGACGATGCTATTCGCAAGGAAATGTGGCAAGATTGGTTTACTCATTATTTCCCTGGTGGCCTGAATGATCCGAATTATGTGCTTCTTCACTTCATAGGTACAGATGCCACTTTCTGGATTAACGGAGAATTCTCTCATTCCAACATTCAGATTGTATAACGCAACCGATAATCTTCAATACTTCACAGTTTTTCGCCTTATCTTCCGTATCGGTCTCTTTGCCGAGGCGGAAGATAAGCCGTTGGCATCTGCTGTGTCATGGCTGCCGTGTGTCAGCACTTTGCTTGGTGCACTGTCAGTTGCGGGAATGGGAAACCTATACCAGCCTTGTTGAACCCTTCGTATATTTCCTTGTTCATATCGAAGTAAACACCCCAGTAATCATCTTTCTTGACCCATGCGCGTATGGTGACGTTCACGCTGCTTGCATCTAGGGCGTGCAAGGCAATGAAAGGAGCCGGTGTGGAGAGTATGCGTTTGTCTTTCAATAATATGTCCCGCACGGTGCTTTCCACATGGTTGTAATCCACTCCGTACTCTACACCGATGATCCACTCTACCCGGCGTGTGTTTTCGCGGCTGTAGTTTACAATGGTCCCCCCGCTCAAAGGCCCGTTTGGTACGTACACCACTTTGTTATCTCCCGTGACAAGAATTGTGTGGAATATCTGTATTTCCCGCACGGTACCTGCCTCTCCTTGGCATTCGATCCAGTCTCCTACCTTATATGGTCGGAACAGCAGCACTATCAGTCCGCCGGCAAAATTCTGCAAGTTGCCCGACAGTGCCACGCCTACTGCTACGCCGGCTGATGCCAGCAGTGCAGCAAAAGATGTGGTCTCTATTCCCAGTTCGCCTATGATGGCTATTACAAGCAGTATCGTCAGCAAGATATTTACCAGGCTTTTGGTAAAGCTCTGTATACCGGCATCCACTCGCCTGCGCTCCAGGATGCGTGCTACCATCTTATTTAGGAAGGATATGACTATCTTACCGACAATGAGAATCAATAAGGCTACAAGAATACGTTCACCGAGACTTACGCCTATGGTTAACAATTGGCGGGAGATTTCAGAAAGCTGCCCGCCTATGTCAGATACTAACATGATAGATGAAATGAACATAACTGTAGTATTTTAAAGTGATAATAAATAGTCCTTGAGAGCAGGGAAGTTATTAGGCAGGGGTACACTCTGTTTTGTTCCTTCCATGAAGGTTTGCAATTTGTCCGGTACTTCCACCGGTTCCCCAATGATATGCTCCACTGTGTTCTTGAATTTTGCCGGATGGGCAGTCTCAAGGAATATGCCTGTTTCGCCGGGTTGTATCCCTTCCGCCAAAGCACGGTAGCCGCAAGCCCCGTGTGGATCTGGCAGGTAGCGGTGTTCCTTCCAAACATGTTTGATGGTTTCAGCTATTTGTTCGTCGGTATATGCCGCCCCGTTGATGTCCCTGCAGATAGCCTCATGGCTTTCTTCATAAAGCTCGAGTATACGGGCAAAGTTGCTTGGCGCTCCCACATCCATTGCGTTGGCTATTGTCGCGACGCTTGGTTGCGGGGTGTATATGGCAGTCTGCAGGTATTGGCAGAATACGTCGTTGCGGTTGTTTGCTGCAATAAAGCGTGATACCGGCAGTCCCATTCGTTTACCAAACAAACCGGCAGTAATGTTGCCAAAGTTGCCGGAGGGTACGCTCATCACAAGGGACGTGCCTTTACATTCTGGTATGTTCCGCCATTGTGCATATGCATAAAAGTAGTAGAAACTTTGTGGCAGGAAGCGTGCCACATTAATGGAGTTGGCGCTTGTCAAGCATTTACCGGCGTTAAGCTCCTTGTCCATAAAAGCTTCCTTCACCAATGTCTGACAATCATCAAAACTCCCGTCCACTTCTATGGCAGTGATGTTCTGTCCCAAGGTCGTGAATTGTTTTTCTTGTATCTCACTCACCTTTCCTTTCGGATAAAGCACATGTACGTTTATGCCCTTCACCCCGAGAAATCCGTTTGCCACTGCACTTCCTGTATCACCGGAGGTAGCTACCAGCACATTGACTTCCCGTTTGCCTTCCCTTTGGATAAAATAGCCTAACAGCCGTGCCATAAAACGGGCACCGATATCCTTGAAAGCCAGAGTCGGCCCATGGAACAACTCGAGTGAATATATACGGTCGGTGACACGTACCAATGGAATATCGAAATTGAGAGTATCATACACTATCTGTTTCAACACATCGGCAGGTACATCTTCTCCGAAGAAAGCATCCGCTACGCGGTAGGACATTTCCTGGAAGCTGAGTGTGGCAATGCCGTCAAAAAAATCATGTGGCATAGGCTTGATACGTTGCGGCATGTAAAGCCCTTTGTCCGGAGCCAGTCCCCGTATCACAGCTTCTTCCAATGTGACTTCGGGCGAACGATGATTAGTACTGTAATATTTCATATAGTCATTGTATTTTTCATAAATTCATTGATAAATCCGTCTCTTTCCAGCAAGCCGTAGGAACCGTCGTATGCAGCCACTTCATCGTATGTCTGCACTTCATCCTTCGTTATTCCCGGATACCATATCAGGAAAGGCACCGGTTCTGCGGTGTGGGTACGCAGTTTGCACGGTGTGGGATGGTCGGGCAATACGGCAATACTCACAGGTTCCTTCCATGTTTTCACTTCTTCATAGACTGGCCCCACCACACGGCTGTCCAGATTTTCAATTGTGCGTATTTTCAAGGCGACGTCTCCTTCATGCCCTGCTTCGTCACTTGCCTCTATATGCAGATAGACGAAATCATCGGTATGCAATGCGGTCAGGGCTGCAGCAACCTTGTTTTCGTAGTTGGTATCGTAAAGCCCGGTAGCACCTTCCACAAATATGCGGCGCAGTCCCGCATAATACCCGATGCCGTTAATGAGGTCAACGGCCGAAATGACCGCTCCGTGCCTTACCTGTGGAAAGCGTACACTGAAATGTTCCATCTGCGGACGGTAGCCCGGACTCCAGGGCCAGATACTGTTTGCCGGGTCTTTGCCTTCGGCTATACGGCGCAAGTTTACCGGATGGTCATGCAACAGTTCCTGCGAGTGCAGGATAAGGCTGTTCAGCAGGTCGGCTGTCTCATTTGCCGCTTCCGTCTTTGCTTTTATCATCAGTGGGCGGAAAGGCTTCAGCGGTACGTCGTGTGGTGGCGTGCAATCTATACGTTTGTCTCCACCCTTCACGACCAGCAGATGCCGGTATTGTACACCAGTGTACAAATGTACATGTTCGTTGCCTATATGCTCTTGCAGGTAGTCTATCAGTATACCGGCCTCTTCCGTTGTGATGTGTCCGGCAGAATGGTTCTTTAGCAGTTCTCCGTCCATACACACCAAGTTGCAGCGCATAGCCATATCACCCGGCTGCAGGTCAACTCCTATGCTGGCAGCTTCCAAAGAACCGCGCCCCTCGTATGCCTTGCCCAGGTCATAGCCGAGCACAGACATGTTGGCTACTTCGCTGCCGGGGTGAAAACCGGGTGGTACAGTCTGCAGACGTCCGACGCGCCCTTCACGTGCCAAAAGATTCATATAAGGCGTGCGGGCTGCCTGCAAAAGCGTCTTGCCGCCCAACGACTCTACGGGCCAGTCGGCCATACCGTCTCCCAATATTATAATATGCTTCATTATTTCTTTGTTTTATGTAAATCAATGGCCTGTTTCCATCCATTTACCGCAATATGTATTACACCTGCGGGGAATATATGCCCGGCAGATGCGGAACATGTATGGCACAAGTGTAGTATTTGTTGTACTGCATTCATGTTGTCGCTCCGATGGTTTGCCGAGCTTTTGCAATTCTGTTTATACATTGGCGATACGCATGATGTCTGCAAATACGCCTGCTGCCGTAACTCCCGCGCCGGCTCCATAGCCTTGTATCATCATAGGGTACTCACGGTATCGTTCTGTTGTCAGCAGGATGATGTTGTTACTTCCTTCCAGCCCATAGAATGGATGCCGTTCATCAACCTCTTCCAGTCCGACAGAGGCCTTGCCATCATCGAGGCGTGCTACAAAACGCAGGTGCTTATGTTCAGCCTCAAGCATCTTTCGGCGTTCTTCAAATGGAGCATCCAGGGAAGGTACATTTTGCCAGAAATCCTCCAGCGAGCCTTCAAAAAACTCGTCCGGTATGAACAGGTGTTTCTCCACGTCGCTCTGTTCTATGCTGTATCCTGCCTCGCGTGCCAATATCACCAGTTTGCGTATTACGTCTTTGCCGCTGAGGTCTATGCGTGGATCCGGTTCGGAATAACGTTCTTCCTGCGCCATGTGTATAGCCCGGCTGAATGGTACGTCGGCACTCAGTTTATTGAAAATGTAATTTAGAGTGCCGCTCAGCACAGCCTCTATCTTCAGAATCTTGTCACCACTGTGTATAAGGTCATTTATGGTATTGATTATGGGCAGCCCCGCACCAACGTTTGTTTCAAACAGATATTTCACTCCACGTTGGCGGGCAATCTGCTTCAGTTGACGGTAATTCTCGTATCCTGAGGAAGCTGCAATCTTATTGGCTGCCACCACAGAGACATTGTGCATCAGCAAATCTTTATATATGGAAGCCACTTCAGGGCTGGCTGTACAGTCCACAAATACAGAATTGAAAATATTCATGCCGATAATTTCGTTGAGCAGCGTATCTTTGGAGTTAGGCATGCCTTTTGCACACAATTCTTCCCGGTAATTCCCCAAATCGAAGCCCTGTCTGCAAAACATTGCGCGCGAAGCGTCGGCAATACCCACTACATTCAGCTGCAACCCGTTTTCCTGCATCAGTTTCTGGCGTTGACTGTGGATTTGTTCTATCAGGCTGCCTCCCACGGTGCCGATGCCGCAGATGAAAAGGTTAAGTACCTGGTACTCGGACAGGAAAAAAGAGTCATGGATAACATTCAGAGACTTGCGCAAGTACTTGCTGTCAACCACGAATGATATGTTCGTTTCTGAAGCTCCTTGTGCGCAGGCTATTACATTGATGCCGCTTCTGCCCAGCGTACCGAACAGCTTTCCGGCTATGCCCGGCGTATGCTTCATGTTCTCTCCCACTATGGCTACGGTAGCAAGTTTTTTTTCAGCCTGTATGGGCGAAATTTCACCCATTTCAATCTCCTTTGAAAACTCTTCGGTCAGAACCTTACAGGCCAGGTCGGCATCTGAATTCCGTACGCCGATGGAAGTGGAGTTTTCGGATGACGCCTGCGATACGAGGAACACGCTGATTCCATTTTTTGCCAGGGCTTTGAATATGCGGTAATTAACACCTATGACTCCCACCATGCCAAGGCCTTGTACTGTGATGAGGCTTGTGTCGTCTATGGATGATATTCCTTTAATTGCTTTGCACTGCGGGTCACTGACTTCTTGTTTGATGATTGTGCCCGCCCCTTCCGGGTTGAAAGTGTTTTTGATAAGTATTGGTATGTTTTTATGGCAAACAGGATATATGGTAGGCGGATAGACTACTTTGGCACCGAAATTGCAAAGTTCGGTAGCTTCCACATAACTCAGTTCGTTTATTGTATATGCGGTGGATATGACACGCGGGTCGGCTGTCATGAATCCGTCTACGTCAGTCCATATTTCCAGGCTGTCGGCATCCAGTGCGGCGGCAATGATAGCAGCCGTATAGTCAGACCCTCCACGTCCCAGGTTGGTTACATCGCCTGTGAGCTTGTCTGTAGCAATGAAGCCCGGTACCAGCGAGCGTTGTGGCATCTCGCGGAAAGTCTCGCGTATCAGGCGGTTTGTCAATTCTGTATCTAAGATGTGTTTGGAAAGTTTTTTTTCGGTCTTTATGAACTTGCGTGAGTCGAACCATACAGCTCCTGTCAGTTTCGCAGCAATGATGGAGGAAAGTCGCTCACCATAGCTGACTATGGTATCGGATGTCTTCTGCGACAGGTCTTTTATCAGATATATGCCTTGGAAGATATCTTTCAGTTCATTCAGCAGCTCTCCAACCCTATGTTGCATCGCTATCTGGGCATCACCTGGCGGAATCACTCTTTTGACCATCTCGACATGACGGTTTACAATTTCGCGGAACTCCTGCTCGTATGAGGCGTCGCCCGATGCAGCCATGCGCGATGCATTTATCAGTTTGTCTGTTATACTCCCTAAAGCTGATACGACCACTATTACCGGCTCATCTGCAGATTCTATAATACGTTTAACGTTCAAAATGCTATCCACGGAACCCACTGACGTCCCGCCGAATTTCATAACTTTCATATTAAGTTGTTTTTTGATTGATGAATAAGGTGTGCCATGCTGCTGCCGTATTTGCATACTTCATGGCTCCTGAGCTTAAAGAAATAATAAATTGCTGAAAAAGTGTGTAACACGTAGAAACACGAAATACCATCCCTAACCCCGAAGGGTCATAGTCCACATTAATGTGACTGTATGCTGACAGTAATCGTTCATAAGCTTCTTTATTCGTTTATGTAAGAATGGTGTTGCAAAAATAAGAATAATATTATTCAATATATCACTTTCAGCTACTTTTTTGTGATAAAAAAGTGTAGAGATATGTATTTTATGAGAATTCTGTAAAGTCTGCCGTGTATTGTAAAGTTTGGTGTTACAAACTCTTTTGTAGCATTTTGTCATCATATATAATATATATTATTATCTTTGCAGGCAGAAAAATGTATTATAAGGCCAATGACCCCATACAATGCTTCCGTTTTGATAATATATACCGGAGGAACTATCGGGATGATTGAAAATGCGGAGACCGGTGCTTTGGAAAATTTCAACTTTGAGCAATTGCAGAAACATGTCCCAGAGCTTGCCAACTTTGATTTCCATATAGACGCATGTCAGTTTGACCCTCCGATAGATTCTTCCGACATGGCTCCGGATGCTTGGAGAAAGATGGTGCGCATAATAAGCGACAACTATGAGCGGTATACAGGTTTTGTCATTTTGCATGGTACGGATACAATGGCTTTCACAGCATCAGCCCTCAGCTTTATGTTGGAGGGGTTGCGGAAACCTGTGATACTCACCGGTTCGCAATTGCCGATAGGAGTGTTGCGCACCGACGGCAAAGAAAACCTGCTGACAAGCGTGGAAATAGCTGCAAGCAGACATGCTAATGGCAACCCTATAGTTCCTGAAGTATGTATATACTTTGAAAATCACCTTATGAGGGGAAACCGTACGACCAAGATTAATGCAGAAAATTTTAATGCTTTCCGTTCTTTCAATTGTCCTGTACTTGCTTCTGTAGGAATACATATTAAATATAATAATGTACAGATTGTATCAAATGATGGCAACGGTCAGCTGAAGTCGCACTATCTGCTGGATACCAATATTGCCATACTGAAACTGTTTCCCGGTATAAGTGAAAGAGTGGTGGATGCCGTGCTATCTATTCCTGAGTTAAGAGCTGTGGTGTTGGAGACATATGGCTCGGGCAACGCGCCGCGCAATGACTGGTTCCTGGACCGGCTGGGTGAGGCCTGCCGTAAAGGCATAGTAATAGTCAACGTTACCCAATGCAACTCCGGTACGGTGGAGATGGAACTTTACGAAACCGGTTACAGGTTGATGCAGGCCGGCGTGGTAGGCGGTTATGATATAACCACTGAATCGGCTGTCACCAAACTGATGTTTTTGTTGGGACATGGTTATAGTCCCGACGAGGTGCGTCGCCGTATGCCTGTTCCTCTGGCGGGAGAAATAACTGTATGACTTGACGGCAGACAGGAACATTCTCTGTTGTATTGATTCTGAATGATACAGATGCGGGATTAAGGTGGCGATGTGCAACCGTGGATTCCGTATGCCCTGTTTTTCTATATGTCCATGGGTAAACAGGTAAGGATA
>CAZOKL010000018.1:14334-27562 GCA_964580305.1 uncultured Bacteroides sp. | reverse complement strand
AATTGATATTTAACTCATCCAATATTTTCAGAGCCTTATCTAGTACTATAGTATCATCCAATTGAACAATGCCACCGTTTGGACCTGGTTCAATGTGAAGGCCTACGCTTTTTCCATCTTGAAAATTCTGTCCGCCAAAGAAATTACGAACAGTATCTACTGACAGATTAAGTTCATCTGCAATTCTATGCATGCTTCCATCTGGTAATGAATCTTTAATTTTGCGAAGTTCATTAAAAGTAATAGTTTTTTCCATGATATATTTGTTTTCAAATTTTAATGAGTATACAATGAAATATTTATTTTAATCATTTTACACTACCATTTAATTAGATTATGTAAACATCTTAAATAACAGAGCTATCAAAATTATGAAAGCTGTGAATATTATTATATTGCCTAACAACAAAATATCGACAAGTACATAACCACTATGAGTATATTGTAGAGATACCCACTTATTCTTATTTAATAAGAACTTTTTATTAATCATCAAATATATGCCATACAATATCAATGCTTCAACCATGCTAATAATAGTTCCAAACATATATAACTTAAAACAGTCCGATAATGCAAAAGCCGTTACTCCTATGATAATCAACCATGAATTTAAGAAAGAACGATTCCTAAATAAGAAAATAGTAAACGTAATTACAGAACTAACAATAGCAAAAGCTTGTAATGAAGATTGTGTATCCGTATCCGTGAAAAACAATATCTCCAACGGCTGTAACGTATATAATATAGATAATATCAAACATAGAATTGATACAACTACTAACAAACAGGATTTAACCGAATTATTGCGAACGATGATAACAATCCCAATAAGCATTAAAGGAATATAAATATAAATATTGGAGAGAAGCTCTATAAGCACCTTTCCAATCCATGAATTTATATATATTTGCTCTATCATTAGCCTAAATTACTTCAATTACATTACGTGGTATCCAGCCTATACTACCATCTTCTAATTGTATTTCACACCAATCTTTCATTGTTGCATCTTTAATAAAAATCTTATGCCCTTCATGCAGAATAAATAAATCTGTACCTCCAGCATCTGGAGTACTTTTTGCAATAATACTAGGTACCATAATAACTGCTGTCTGTCGATTAACCAACATATCTTTTTGTTGTAATGCAAAAAAATTCGACATAATAGTTATAACTAAACATAATCCGGCAACAAGCAATTCAACCTTTTTCAAAATTAACATTCTCCCAAATACGTATAATCCTAATGAAGAAAGAAGTATAATGAAGGAAATAATAGCCACCCTAGCCCATCCGTCTGCACTAAAACTATTGCGTAATGATGTAATCCAGGCAGTCAATAAAAATTCATTTATAGTATCAATTTTGTCTACAGTATTATTTCTTGCCATTTCCAGATTATAACGAATATCACTATCACCTGGACTTAATAAATATGCTCTTTCATAATTTAAGATCGAATGTGCTATATCCTTATTTTTATAATAGCTGTTCCCTAAATTGTAATAGATGGCAGCAGATTCTCCCTGATTGGCCAAAATAAATTCATAAAGCTCAATAGCAGAAACATAATCTCCCTTGGCATAAGCACTGTCAGCTTGAGCTTTTTTTATAACTGTCTCTTCACCTAGCATTGTGACTTCTTTGAAAGAAGCCGTATCCGCATCCACTATAGCAGAAAATGAAACAATCGTGTCTTGTGCATATAAAGGAAAAGTAGCAATGCCACAAACCATTACTATGATAGTATACATTATTTTTTTCATGTTATCTCAATTTTTAACGTTTAAAACTATCTTCTATTTTACTAATCATAATTATCGTAGATGAATAAATCTTATCCATTACGGAAGTAGCATCACCAGGAGCATAACGTGCAAATTCACACTCATTCAGTAAATTTATTAACTCTTTTATCAATTCTCCTGAAATAGATAACTTTTTAAACTCAGAATTGATATTATCTTTTGACAGTTCGGAAACCGGAATGTTCAGTTTATCACTTATATAGCCCCATAACGTTTTTAAAACTTCATCATAAAATTCACTTTTCTTGTTTTGAATCAACAGTTGTTTAGCCACCTTCATACGTTTGGCTGCCATTTTGTTGGCTTTTTTAGTCCGCATCTTAACTGTATTCGAATTTTCCAGAACTTGTTTCCGGCCGACAATGATAAGTCCAATAAACAAAGCAAAAGGAATAATATACCATAGATAGTAGTTCAAAGAACCAAATAAGAAATTATTCTTTGATTTTAAAGTCGTATCACCCAATTTAATGTAAAGTATGTCTTTGCCCAAATGCTTCACATCTTCTTTATTTGTGAAATTTGCCAATACTTGGCTCGCATCACCTTTACCTTTATCTACATTTATCTCATAAGATTCTGTAGTCAGAGTCTTGTAGTTGTTACTATTTAAGTCGAAATATGTGAACTCAACCCCGGGGATTGTATATTTACCAGCATGACGAGGAATTGCCAAGTACTCAAAGACTTTATTGCCCGTCAGTCCTGATTGAATTAATGAGAACTTATTGTCGACCTTGGGATCATAGACTTCAAAGTCAGAAGGAAATTTCACTTCTGGCGTGTCTATCAATTTCATATTGCCTGTACCTGAAAGTACAATCTTCACAGTAACGGCATCACCTGTTTTTACAGTATTGGAATTGATGGATGATGTCAATGAAAAATGACCAACAGCACCTCTAAATGATTCTGGCTTATTGGATGGAAGTGGTAAAACTTCAATACTAACTTTCGGTGTTATAATTTGTTTCCGAATGGAAACATAAGCAGACCCTCCATTAAAGAAAGCATCAAAAGGATCTATGTTGCGATTGGGTTGCTCAATTATACCCGTATAAGTAATGGAAGGAATCTCCAACTTTCCTGTTTGTTGAGGGAACAATACATATTGACTCCACACAAGTGTTTTGTAGTTACGACCTTGGTAATGCTCCAATGAAAATGTCTTATTGCGAGGAAGTGGCATTTCTTGGGTGTGAAATCCTTTCAAGTCCGGCATCTTTCCCCCTTGAAGTTCCGTCAAATTTAATACCGTATAAATTTTATAAGTAAGTAAGATAGCTTCTTGTTCATGCACTTTTGTTTTATTGACAGTCGCTGTCATAAATAAATCTTGATTAGATATGTTTGCTGAAGTTTTAACTCCTGCATTTCCTTGTTGTGACGTTCCATCAATGCCATTACTTTGATCTGGAGGTAAGACTTTGACTGTGACCGAATTTGATTTATATTCCTCACTATCTACTTTTACTATAGCACCAGGAATGACAAAGGTACCTTCCTTCTGTGCCGACAAAACATAAGTATAGGTAAGCGAACTAGTTGAGGACACATTTCCATTGATAATTTGAGTACTGGACTGCTGTGACCGACTCGGCCCCATCAAAACATCAAAGTCTGTTATGGATGGTGCACGGAAATCCTTCACTTTCACAGTGTTTATTGTATATGTCAAGCGAAACTGTTCACCGCTTATCACAACATCAGGTGCGCTTGCAGTAAACTCCACATTGTCAGCACATAAAAATCCAATGCTTACGAGCCACAACATAATTAAGGAAATTATTTTTTTCATTTTCACTATCATTAGCTTATATGGTTACCAATCTTTATCATACTTTTTGCCTCGCATTTGAAGCTGTTTTTTCACTTTCTCTTGCACATCTTTTTCATCTTGCATCACTGCATTCAACAATTGTTCAGCATTCTCTTTAGACATCTGGCCTTGTTCTTGCTGTTGAGATTGTTGTTCTTGATTTTTCTTTTGCTGTTGCTCTTGCTCGTTTTTCTTATCTTCTTGATTATCTTTGTCTTGTTGACTTTGATCTTGATTTTGTTGTTGGTCTTTCAACATCTTTTGAGCTAGTGCTAAGTTATATCGTGTTTCATCATCATTCGGATTATTGCGTAATGACTGCTTATATGCTTCTATGCATTGAAGATATTGTTTTCCAGCTTGAAGAATTACTCCTGCATTATGGTAAATTTTAGCCAATTTAGCTTTGTTCTTTTCAATTTTTGATGCTGCCTCATATTGCTTCATTGCATCCTGTGTTTTTTGTTGCATCAATAATGCATTGCCTAAATTGTATATCGCTTCTATTGAGCCCGGATTAGCGTCTAATGCTTTTCGATATTCAACTTCAGCTTTGACGAACAAACTGTCGTTATATAGCTTATTACCATATCGAATATAGTCGCGTTCGTTTCCTTGTGCAACTGCTGTAGTTGAAATACTGACTACCAGCACAAAGATACTTGCCGTTTTTATTGATTTCATATTTCTTTTCATCAGATCTCAACGAAATAACTTGAAGTTCTTAAACAATAGATTTTTCTTTTCCAAAATCAGAATTTCTATAATTAGAAGAACAATAATAATCCATGCCATAGCTGGGAACTGTTCATTATAATTAGAATAAACTGTACTTTCTAAATCACTCTTAGTCAGTTTGCCTATCTCTTTTTGCAACAGTGATTGCGCAGAGCTGGAATTATCAACGCGAATGTATACAGCGTTTCCTGCCTGGGCTATCTCACGGCACATTTGTTCGTTCAAGCGAGTCACGATGATATCTCCATTCTTATCTCTACGATAATCATTTGTACTTTCCAAAGGTATAGGAGCTCCGTCTGACGAACCAATTCCTAAAACAAACACTTTGATTCCTTCTTCTGCAGCTTCTCGTGCTGCTTCCAATGCCCCACCTTCGTGATTTTCGCCATCAGTAATGATGATGATAACTCTTCCCACTTTCTCTTTGGGAGTAAAACTTTTTAAAGCCAAACGGATGGCTTCACCAATATTTGTGCCTTGACTGCTGATCAATGAGGGAGAGATTGATTCCAAGAACATTTTTGCTGAAATGTAATCATTTGTTATAGGCAACTGCGTAAAAGCATCACCTGCAAATACTATCAGTCCGACTTTATCATCTTGAAAACCATCTACCAACCTAGAAATTAAAACTTTAGCTTTTTCTAGACGATTGGGCACCACATCTTCAGCAAGCATAGAATTTGAAATGTCCAAAGCTATGATTGTTTCAATACCACTACGCTTTATCTTTTCCATCTTGGTGCCAAACTGAGGACGCGCCAGCATTACAATCGCCAGCCCTAATGCAAACCATGTAATCCAGAACTTTACATTAGGCCGATAGGCAGACACCTCAGGCATCAGTTCTTTCAGTAGCTCAGGATCGCCATACTGACGTATTCTTTTCTTGCGATGATAATTCGAATATACATAGAACATCACCAAAAGAGGCAACAATATCAACAAATATAAAAAATCAGGATCTGCAAATCGAAACATAACATTTGTCTCCTATTTTATTAAGGTATCCGTTTTAATATCGAATGACGAAGTACAATCTCAAGCAAAAGAGCACCCACCAAGATCCATGCATAAAGTTGGTAATCATCTTCATGCTTGCTATATTCTTTCACATTCATTTTTGTCTTTTCCAGTTTATCTATTTCTTGATAAACTTCTTCTAGCTTTGAATTACTTCCAGCTCGGAAATAATTCGCATTTGTCGTGTTTGCTATTTGGGTCAATGTCAATTCATCAATCTCTACAGGGATTTGCATATACTGCACACCTGCATAAGTCGGAACTGGATAAGGGGCTGTCCCATTAGTCCCAACCCCAATGGTGTAGACACGAATGCCAAAACTTTTGGCGATCTCAGCTGCAGTCAATGGAGATATATCACCGGCATTGTTTGTTCCATCTGTCAACAAAATAATTACCTTTGATTTTGCTTTGCTGTCTCTAAGACGTGATACTGCATTAGCAATACCCATACCAATAGCTGTTCCGTCAGAAATCAGGCCTCGTTGAGCAATGTCACATTTAATGTTTTGAAAAAGATTCAGCAACACAGCATGATCAATGGTCAACGGACATTGCGTGAAACTTTCACCAGCAAATATAGTCAAACCAATATTGTCATTGGGGCGTCCATTAATGAATTGAGCTGCGACCTTTTTAGCTGCTTCTAGGCGATTAGGGCGCAAGTCTTCTGCTAACATACTTGTTGATACATCGACAACTAACATGATATCAATTCCCTCCACTTCCGTATTTTGCCAATTATCCACTCTCTGAGGTCTTGCTAAAATCAGAACAAGCATCACAAAAGCAATGATTCGTAGGATGAAAGGAGCATGCAATAAGTATATTTTATAACTTTTAGGTGCAGACTCGTACATATGGGTATCTGAAACCTGAAGTGCTGGTGTCTGTTTTCCTTTGTACAAAATATACCATATAATATAAGGTATTAATAAAAGGAGCAGGAATAAATATTCTATATTTGCAAAAATCATATTTTATTTTTCCTATATTAAAAGCATAAATTATAAACATTCTGAACTACGATCACCATCATTGCCACGACTACAATTATCAATACAACGATTGAAAGTAACAATGAGATTTTAGCCCGTCGAGAACGTTTTTCTTCCACTGTGATTTCTGTGGATTCAGGTTTCACATTCGGATTGACTTCCACTTTTGTCTGGTTGATGAAGTCAATGGCTGTCAACAGATTCAGATCGTTTTCATTAATTAATGGATTGTACTTTGCAAACTTCACCAAATCGGCTGTCGCAAACAAATCCTTCAGTTCTTCGATTAGTTTCTGATCTTTTTCCTGAAGCAGACAATCAATAATTTCAGAAGATGTCATTTCTAAAGCATTGAAACCGAAACGCTCTCTGATATAGATGCGAATAACGTCGGTCAATTCCGTATAATAATCCTTAGCTTCACCTTTCTGCCAGCTTTTTTCAGCCTTGATACGTTCGATGTCTTTCAAAGCCTGTTTATGAGGAGGCAACTTAGGTTCCACCTTAATTGTACGGATAATGGGTTTATTATCTTTATAACGGAAGATCAGATACACAGTCAATATAATCAAAGGAATGATAAGTAAAGACAACCAGACGATTGTCGCCCAATCACTCCATGAGAAAGGTAGCTCCATAATATCTTTGGGGCCAAAAAATTGATCTGGATGAGCTTCATCCACAGAGATAGAATAAACATTCAGCGCAAGACTTTGTGACTGATATTGTTTACCCTCAACTGAAACTGTAAACGGAGGTATATAATAGAATGCAGAGTCAAACGATGTTATTACATATTCTTGAGAAATGAGTAAACGCTGCTTATTGTTCAGATATTGTGTATCTGGCTTGGCAATGTTAATGATTTCAACTCCTCTTACCAATGTGTCTTGGACGACAGGAAGAACCATTTTCTGATGTGCATCACAACTTACCTCCAATTTCACTTTCGTCTGCTCACCAATTAGTATCTGCATGGAGTCTATGGAGGCTTCCACTGTCACATTCTGTGCAATAGCTTCATAGTTACTCAAGTATAACAATAAACCCGTAAATATGACTTTGAATATACTTTGCTTATTCATTTCAACTACGTTTGGCAAACAAGTTCAACAATGATTTTACATAATCCTCATCCGTACGTATGGAAAGTGCATCCACATTACTCTTTGTGAAAGTCTCATGCAGAGCGACCTGTTTATTTATCCACCAATCGTGATGAACTTTCCGCAATGCTTTAGAGGATGTGTCGATGTATTGGACATGCCCTGTTTCTGCATCCCGTACTTTCATCAAGCCTACATTCGGTAATTCTTCAATACGGTAATCATAAACTTGAATAGCTGCCACATCGTGTTTCCGATTGGCTATGGTCAATGCATTACGAAAATCATCTTTAACAATGAAATCACTCAAAATAAAAGCCGTGCACCGTTTCTTTATGACATTCGTCAGATATTCAATCGCCATCTTCATGTTTGTCTTCTGGCTTTGCGGCTGAAAGTTTATCAGTTCACGAATAATATAAAGAATATGTTTGCGACCTTTCTTTGGTGGAATGAATTTTTCAATCCGGTCAGAGAAAAATATGACCCCTATTTTATCATTGTTTTGTATGACTGAAAATGCTAAAGTCGCAGCTATTTCAGTCACCATATCACGTTTCATCTGGCGTACAGTACCGAAATCCAAACTTCCCGACACGTCAACCAGCAACATGACTGTTAGTTCACGTTCTTCTTCAAAGACCTTCACATATGGTTTGTGGAAACGGGCTGTTACGTTCCAATCAATATCACGCACATCATCACCATACTGATACTCACGAACTTCAGAAAAGGCCATCCCTCTACCTTTAAAGGCTGAATGGTACTGACCAGCAAAAATATTGCTTGACAGTCCACGAGTTTTTATCTCAATCTGGCGAACCCGTTTGAAAAGTTCGTTTGCTTCCATCTTTAGTTTGTTTCTTAATGATAGATTAAGGCACTTCAACCCGATTCAAGATTTTGCTGATCACTTCTTCTGAAGTCACATTGCTCGCTTCAGCTTCATAGGTTAGGCCGATACGGTGTCGCAGTACGTCATGAGCTACAGCACGCACATCTTCCGGAATGACATAGCCACGTCGTTTGATAAACGCATAGGCACGAGCTGCCAACGCCAGATTGATAGAAGCCCGTGGAGAGCCACCAAATGCTATCAAATCTTTTAACTCTTTCAAATCATACTTATCCGGATAACGGGTTGCGAACACAATGTCGGCAATATATTGCTCGATTTTTTCATCCATATACACCTGTTGTACTACCTTGCGGGCTTCCATGATGTCGTCACAGCGCAAAATGGGACGCACTGTAACCTTATTGCCAGAAATATTCTGACGGATAATCTTCTTTTCTTCTTCTAGTTTTGGATAATCAATGACCACTTTCAGCATAAAGCGGTCAACTTGGGCTTCTGGAAGTTGGTAAGTACCTTCTTGTTCGATGGGATTCTGAGTGGCCATAACTAAAAAAGGATCTGGTAGTCGAAAGGTTTCTTTGCCCAATGTCACCTGATGTTCTTGCATCGATTCCAGTAACGCACTTTGCACTTTCGCCGGTGCACGGTTGATTTCATCAGCCAATATGAAATTAGCGAAAACCGGTCCTTTATTAACTATGAAGTGCTCGTTCTTCTGACTATAAATCATCGTTCCCACAACATCGGCAGGCAACAAGTCAGGGGTGAACTGTATACGGCTGTATTGAGCCTCAATTAATGAAGCTAATGTCTTGATGGCCAATGTCTTTGCCAAACCAGGCACACCTTCCAACAATATATGTCCATCTGATAATAACCCTATTAATAATGACTCGACCAAATGTTTTTGTCCCACGATCACCTGGTCCATACCTGTCATTAAGTTTGTCACGAATGCGCTTTGTTTCTCTATCCGCTCATTCAGCTCGCGGATATCAATTACTTCAGCCATAATTCTTTTTAATTTATTTTGTTATTTTCTATGTTTTCCAATCTCTCAAACACAAGTATCAACTCGTACATTTCTCTTAGAGTTTCAAAAATAAAGGTTATACTTAACAAGTACAACTAACTTTTACTAAAAAAGATTTTTAGATGTTGGTTTTCAAAAGTATTTACGATTAAGCCTCCAAATATAAAAAAGCATTAAACTTTTGCTGCTCTTGCGTTTTTCTTCTCTGTGTCACAGCAATTACGGGTATTTTCTGAGGTTACTTCTCCATACAAGTCAAAATCATCAGACGAAGTGATTTTCACATCATAGAATTCTCCTATTCTCAACTTTTCCTCACATTCAGTGCAGGCAATCAAGACCTCGGGATCCACTTCCGGAGAGTCATATTCTGTGCGCCCTACATAGTATTCACCTTCGATGCGGTCAATGATAATTCTTAAGGTCTGGCCCACTTTGGCTGCTCCCAATTCTGCCGAAATACCTTCTTGGATGTCCATCAGTTCGTTCAAACGCTGTTGTTTCACCTCGGGCAGAACATCATCGTCATAATGATTGGCTGCATATGTACCTTCCTCTTCCGAATAGACAAACGCACCCATACGATCAAATCGCACAGTCCGTACAAAATCCTTCAGTTCCTCAAAGTCAGCCTCCGTCTCACCTGGAAAACCGACCATGAGCGTCGTCCGCAAATGGATGCCGGGAACTTCACTACGAAACTTCTTGATGAGATCGTAGGTCTCCTCCTTCGTAATATGTCGGTGCATACGCGCCAATACAGGCGTACTGATGTGTTGTAGTGCAATATCCATGTAGCGGCACACATTGTCATTCTCGCGTATCACGCGAAACAAGTCTTTTGGAAAATGCGTCGGATAGGCATAGTGTAGGCGTATCCACTCCACACCTTTCACATGGGCAATGCGCTCTACCAGCTTAGCTATCTTCTGCTCTCCATAGAGGTCAACACCATAGTAAGTCAATTCCTGGGCGATGACTTGAAACTCTTTCACGCCCTGTGACACCAGCCATTCCACCTCAGCGATGATGTCGTTCATCGGACGCGACACGTGACGCCCTGTGATAAAAGGAATAGTACAATAAGCGCATTTTCGGTTACATCCTTCGGAAATCTTCAGGTAGGCATAATGTGAAGGGGTGGTCACCTTACGTTCGTTGCAAAGTTCTGCGTGATAAGATTTACCCAAATCATTAAGTAGCGTCTCCCAATCGAACTTTCCGTAAAATTTGTCGACTTGGGGAATTTCCATTTGCAGTTCCTTCAAATAGCGTTCGGAAAGACACCCCATTACGTAGAGCTTACGTAGGCGACCTTTCTCTTTGGCTTCACAAAATTCCAAGATGGTATTGATAGACTCTTCCTTGGCATCGCCGATAAAGCCACAAGTGTTAATGACAGCAATCTCGCCCTGTGGATGTTCGGAGTCATGAGTCACTTTGTATCCGTTGGCTTGCAGTTGCCGCAACAGTTTTTCCGAGTCGACAAGGTTTTTGGAACACCCCAAAGTAATGATGTCCACAGTGTTTTTTTTCATCGATTTCCTCCGAATAACGAGTCAACAAACTCCATGCGGTTAAACAGTTGCAAATCTTCCATTCCCTCACCCAGTCCGATATACTTCACGGGAATTTTGAATTGGTCGGAAATGCCGATGACTACCCCACCCTTTGCCGTGCCGTCCAGCTTCGTGATGGCCATCGCAGTCACTTCTGTAGCCAATGTGAATTGTTTGGCTTGTTCGAAAGCATTCTGTCCGGTCGAACCATCCAACACAAGCAGCACCTCATTGGGGGCATCAGGCAAAATCTTCTTCATCACATTTTTTATCTTTGTAAGCTCATTCATTAAGCCCACTTTGTTATGCAAACGTCCAGCGGTGTCGATGATGACTACATCGGCTTTGTTGGCCACTGCCGAGCTTAATGTGTCATAGGCTACGGAGGCAGGATCTGCCCCCATCTTCTGCTTGACAACGGGCACCCCGACGCGCTCTCCCCAAATGACGAGTTGCTCGACGGCTGCCGCGCGAAAAGTGTCAGCAGCACCCAAATAAACAGATTTCCCAGCTTTCTTGAATTGGTAAGCCAGTTTACCAATGGTCGTCGTCTTGCCGACGCCGTTCACGCCCACGACCATGATTACATATGGTTTTTTCTCAATCGGAATATCAAATGTGGTGTTGTCCACGGCATAGTTTTCTGCCAGCAGGGCTGCGATTTCCTCTTTCAAAATGCGATTCAGCTCTTCGGTTGTTACATATTTATCACGCGACACACGCTCCTCTATGCGCTTGATAATCTTTAGGGTTGTTTCCACGCCAACGTCTGATGTCACGAGCACTTCTTCTAAATTATCAAGTACTTCATCGTCGACTTTCGATTTTCCGGCCACAGCGCGTGTTATCTTGGAAAAAACGCTTTCTTTGGTTTTTGCCAGGCCTTTGTCTAAGGTCTCCTTTTTTTCTTTCGAGAAGAAACTAAATATTCCCATAATAAACGTATTTTAATGATAATATGCTCACAAAGATACGCAAAGTCACCCAAATATGAATAAAATTCGGAGAAATAATCCCAATCGGTAATTATAATGTAATATTATCGTGATTATATATGTAAGTCATTGAAAAAATAAGCATATTGCTGATATAACTTTCTAATAACGAACACTGGAATTGAATCCATAAAACATTAACTATCTAATAGTTGACAATATAAGTACGAGTAATTAAGCTCTAAAACCGATTTAGAATAATGCAAGACATCGGAGACGAAGGTAACTATGCTTCAACATTACTTTCCTTTGCTTCTGACTGTTCAATTCACTTTCTCAAATTGCCTGTCTGCCAAAACTTTTATTCCATTCTTCCGTGTTTCACTTTTTATGCCTACCTTTGGTATACAAACCTTATAAATATAATATTATGATAGTTGGTATTCCTAAAGAAATCAAGAACAATGAGAATCGCGTGTCTATGACTCCCGCCGGAGTCCGCGAACTGGTCAAAAGAGGTCATACCGTTTACGTACAGCATACGGCTGGCGAAAACAGCGGTTTCCCTGATGCTGATTATGAGCGTGCCGGAGCACAAATCCTGCCGACCATCGAAGACGTATATGCCATCGCAGAAATGATTGTAAAGGTCAAAGAGCCCATCGAACCTGAGTATAAGCTCGTCAAGCCGGGACAGCTGCTCTTCACCTATTTCCACTTCGCCAGCGACCGGAAGCTCACCGAAGCCATGCTGCAAAGCGGAGCCACCTGCCTGGCTTACGAAACGGTGGAAGACAAGCACGGCACACTGCCGCTGCTCATACCCATGAGCGAAGTGGCCGGACGCATGTCTGTGCAGGAAGGTGCCCGTTTTCTGGAGAAACCGCAGGGCGGCAAAGGCATCCTGCTGGGCGGCGTGCCGGGCGTGAAGCCGGCCAAAGTGCTCGTGCTGGGCGGTGGAGTGGTCGGTACGCAAGCCGCACTGATGGCTGCCGGTCTGGGTGCTGACGTGACCATTCTCGACATCTCGCTGCCGCGTCTGCGCCAGCTGAGCGAATTTATGCCGAAGAACGTCAAGACCATGTATTCCTCAACCTACAACATCGAGCAGGAACTGCCGGCCACCGACTTGGTCATCGGTGCTGTGCTCATCCCCGGTGCCAAGGCTCCGCACCTCGTCACACGCGACATGCTCGGACTGATGAAACGGGGTTCGGTGATGGTCGACGTGGCCATTGACCAAGGCGGATGCTTCGAGACTTCACACCCCACGACACATGCCGAGCCAGTGTTTGAAGTGGACGGCATCGTGCACTACTGCGTGGCAAACATCCCCGGTGCCGT
>CAZOKL010000018.1:8122-14234 GCA_964580305.1 uncultured Bacteroides sp. | reverse complement strand
CAGCGGTCGGTCACGGTCAGCTCCAGCGTGTGCATCGTGCCCCGCTCGACGTCAGTCTCGCGCAAGTTGCACGTCAGGCGGTTGTAGCGGTTATTGCAGGCAAAGAGCACGAAACGGCCATCGACCGTTGCACGATAGGTGGCAATGCCCGAATGAGCGTCGCCCACGCGAAACGTGATGCGCCCTGCCGACCACTCCTTGCGGTTGAGCGGAACAACTGTCGGGGCGACGGTGTCAATGGCCACCGTATAAGTGCCCAACGCACGCACACGGCCTTCCAACCAGCCGTCGACCCAACGCCCACCGACATACCACAGCGACTTGCCCGAACGCTCGGCGATGAAATATTTCGTCGAGTCGGCCACGGGCATGTGACGCACGCCGATGCGCAGCGGACAATAGTCATGCAGGGGCACGGAGCGGGCGGCCAACTGATAAGTATAGGCAATGGCCGAAGAGTCGGGCATCATCTGCACATCGGCATCCACGTCTTCATAAAGCATTCCGCGCGGAATGACCATCTGCATGCCGGGACGGGTGATGGTGTTTGCCACATCCCAACGCAGGAGCTGATTGCCCGTGCGCCGCGCCTCGGGGACGGGCTGTGGCCGACCGTGCACGGTGAAGGCATATTCGGAGCGGTTGCCGAAGGCATCCTCCAGCACGTAGACGAAGCGATAGTCGCGCTCCTCGTCGATGCTCACCCAGCCCCGACCTGGCACGTCGCTCCGCGTCAGGCGCAGGCGGCTGCCGGGAAGCAGATAAGACTTGGCATAAAGGGCGCGCGTGCGCTGATATGTGTCGTAGTCAATCCAGCCGTTGATGGCCCGGTTCTCGTCAAAGGCGACGCAGTCGGTCTGGCTGCGGAACACCTCCACACTGTCCACCAGCAGGCGGATGGAGCGCACGCCATAGACGTTCGTCGTGCCCGTCATGTAATCGTTTGCACGGATGGCCACGCCGATGGTGCCCCAGGCTTCTACCCTGCGCGTCAGAGACTTGCCTCCCTCAGCCCAGGCAAATGCCTGTTTTGCCGCGCTGCCGTTCACCACCCCCTCCCCCGCACGGGCATAGAGCATCACGCCCTGCGAGAGGGGGCGACGCGTGTCGCGCAGGTGCGCCATGTAGAAGGGCATCGGGTCGACCATCTCGTTCGTGTCCGTGCGCCGTATTTCGAGGTGCAGATGCGGACCGCTCGAAGAGCCGGTGTTGCCGCTGAGGGCAATGACGTCGCCCTCGCGCACGCGGAAAAGCGTGCTGTCTGGAAAGAGATTGACGGTGAAGCTTTCCTGACGGTATTGCTCCCCGCGCACATAGCGTGCCATTGCGGGGGCAAAGGAGTCAAGATGGCCGTAGACCGACGTGTAACCGTTGGGATGCGTGACATAGAGCGCATTGCCATAGCCTCCGGGGCTGACCGAGATGCGCGACACGTAGCCGTCGGCCACGGCATGGACGGGATGTCCCGTCGTGCCCTGCGTCTTGATGTCCAGCCCCCCGTGGAAATGATTCGGGCGCAGCTCGCCGAAGTTGGCGCTCAGCAGCATCGGGAAATCAAAGGGCAGGCCGAAGCGGGGCTGCTCCTGCGCGTGAGCCAGCGGGGCGAGGAGCAGAAGAAATGCCAATAGTTTCTTCATGGGATGTCTGTATTCGTATGTATGTTGCTATCTGTTTGTGTTTCAGCACAGTTTGCATCCGTTTGAAAATGCGTCCATACGCAATCAAAAATGCGACCGGTCGGAGTCGAAAACGCGACCTATCGCAGTTAAAAATGCGTCCTATCGGAGTTTGAACTGCGTCCTATCGCGTTTTCAACGGCGTATGGACGCATTTTCACACGGGTGCAGACGCCATAAAAAAAGGATGCCCGTCCCCTCAGAAAGGGGCAGGCATCCGGAAATGGAGCGTCAGCAGGCTTTGAAACTCATGTCGAGGCCCTTCACGGAATGCGTGAGTGCACCGACGGAAATGAAGTCTACTCCCGTTTCGGCATACTGCCGGAGCGTGTCGAACGTGATGCCACCCGATGATTCGGTCTCGTAGCGTCCGCCGACCAACGCGACAGCCTGGCGTGTGAGCTCGGGCGTGAAGTTGTCAAACATGATGCGGTCCACTCCGCCCACCTCAAGCACCTGGTGCAGCTCGTCAAGGCTTCGCACCTCGATTTCAATCTTCAGGTCCTTGCCCTTCTCGCGGCAGTATTCCTTTGCACGACGGATGGCGTTGGCAATGCCTCCGGCAAAGTCCACGTGGTTGTCCTTGAGGAGAATCATGTCGAAAAGGCCGATGCGGTGGTTCACACCGCCGCCGATGCGCACGGCCTCCTTTTCCAGCATGCGCATGCCGGGAGTGGTTTTGCGCGTGTCAAGCACGCGTGTGTGAGTGCCCTCAAGCTGCTTCACATAGCGACGCGTCATGGTGGCAATGCCGCTCATGCGCTGCATCACGTTAAGCATCAGGCGTTCGGTTTGGAGCAGTGAGCGCACCTTTCCGCTCACAATCATGGCCACGTCGCCGGGCTTCACCTCCGTGCCGTCGCCCATGAGCACCTCCACCTGCATGTCGGGGTCGAAGCGGTGGAATATTTCCCTGGCAATCTCCACACCGGCCAGCACGCCGGTCTCCTTGATGAGGAGTCGCGAACGGCCCATCGCATCATCGGGGATGCAGGAGAGCGTGGTGTGGTCGCCGTCGCCGATGTCCTCGGCAAAAGCGAGGTCAATCAAGCGGTCAATCAATTCTTGTTTCGTTTCCATAGCGTATGAAATTTATCGTTAGTCAAATAAGTTCAGCTTCCTGGCGCGTGCCTCCTCCAGCGTAAGCACAGACGGCTCGCTCTGCCTGCGCCGTTGGCAGAGGTCGCGATAGTGGTCATAAACCTCCCGCACGTAGGCGTCGCGCAGCTCGGGGTTGAGCAGCTTGGCGGCCACGAGCGCATTTTGCGAGGCATCTTTCAGGTGGATGACGGGTGCGTCATAGACCGGTGCGATGCGCAGCGCCGTGTGCATGTCGCTCGTCGTGGCTCCACCTATTAATAAAGGTATATGCAGGCCTGCCCGCTGGAGTTCGGTGGCGACGCCGACCATCTCGTCAAGCGACGGGGTGATAAGCCCGCTCAGTCCGATGATGTCGACCTGCTCTTCGATGGCGCGCCGCACGATGACGTCGGCCGGCACCATGACGCCAAGGTCGATAATCTCATAGTTGTTGCAGGCCATGACCACGGAGACGATGTTCTTGCCGATGTCGTGCACGTCGCCTTTCACCGTGGCAAGCAGCACTTTGCCCGCCGAGCGGCCGCCCTCAACCTTCTCGGCCTCGATGCGGGGTTGGAGGATGGCGACGGCTTTCTTCATCGTGCGCGCCGTTTTCACCACTTGCGGGAGGAACATCTTGCCCGCTCCGAAAAGTTCGCCCACGTAATTCATGCCGTCCATGAGCGGCCCTTCGATGATGTCAACGGCATGGGGATATTTACCCTCGGCCTCAGTCAGGTCGGCTTCAAGATAGTCGCCGATGCCCTTCACGAGGGCATGCTTCAGGCGTTCTTCCAGAGGGGCGTCACGCCATGCATCGTGGCGTGCGTGCGTCTCGGCGTTCCCATTCTGGCTGTCTTTCAGTCGGGAAGCTAGCTCGATAAGGCGTTCGGCCGCATCGGGACGTCGGTTGAGCACAACGTCCTCAATGCATTCCAGCACATCGGCCGGGATGTCGCTGTAAAGGACAGACGTGGCCGGGTTGACGATGCCCATGTCCATGCCGGCACGTATGGCATGATAGAGGAACACGGCATGCATGGCCTCACGGATGTAGTTGTTGCCGCGGAAGGCAAAGGAGAGATTGCTCACGCCTCCGCTCACATGTGCACCGGGCAGGTGGGCGCGAATCCAGGCCGTGGCACGGATGAAGTCAACGGCATAATTGTTGTGCTCCTCCATGCCGGTGGCGATGGCAAGCACGTTAGGGTCGAAAATGATGTCCTGCGGATGGAAGCCGGCCTGCTCGGTGAGCAAGCGGTATGCGCGTTGGCACACTTCCGTCTTGCGTTCGAAGGTGTCGGCTTGCCCTTTCTCATCGAACGCCATCACCACGACGGCGGCCCCCAGCCTACGCACCTCGCGGGCGTGAGCCAGAAAGACGTCTTCGCCTTCCTTCAAGGAGATGGAATTGACGATGGACTTGCCTTGCAGACATTTCAGCCCGGCGCGAATAACATCCCACTTCGAGGAGTCAATCATGATGGGCACGCGGGCAATGTCGGGTTCTGAGGCAATGAGGTTCAGGAAGGTGGTCATTTCGGTCCGGGCATCGAGCAGCCCGTCGTCCATATTTATGTCGAGCACCAAGGCTCCGTCTTCCACCTGCCGACGTGCGATGGTGAGTGCTTCTTCATAGTTCTTTTCCTTTATCAGGCGGAGGAACTTGCGCGAACCGGCCACGTTGCACCGCTCACCGATGTTGACGAAGTTAATCTCCGGCTTCACTTCCAGCCGTTCCAGTCCGGAAAGCCAAAGATGCTCCGAAGCCGGTGCCGGACGACGGGGTGTGGCACCCTCCAACAGGGCCGGATATTCAGCAATGTATGCATCCGTCGTGCCGCAACAGCCACCGATGATGTTGACCAATCCTTCGCTGATGTATTCCTTCACTTCAGCAGCCATCTGTGCCGGCGTCTGGTCATATTGCCCCAAACTGTTGGGCAGTCCGGCATTGGGATAGGCCGATATGTAATAAGGTGCAATGTCGGCCAGCGTCTTCAGGAAAGGTTTCAGCTGAGCCGCGCCAAACGAACAGTTCAGCCCCACGGAGAACAGCGGTGCGTGGCCCACGGAAGCAAGGAAGGCCTCCAGTGTCTGTCCCGAAAGCGTACGCCCGGCAGCATCGGAAAGAGTCACGGAAAGCATAAGCGGCACACGGCGTCCGACAGCCGTCATGGCATCCTCGGCAGCATAAAGCGCGGCCTTGGCATTGAGTGTATCGAAAACGGTCTCAATGAGCAGTGCATCGACACCTCCCTCCAGCAGGGCTTCCATCTGCTCCTGATAAGCCGTCGCAAGCTCATCGAAAGTCAAGGCGCGGCAGGCCGGATTGTTCACATCGGGACTCATGGAGCAAGTCTTGTTGGTGGGGCCCACAGAGCCTGCCACAAAACGAGGCTTGTCCGGCGTGCGACGCGTATATTCGTCTGCCAGGTTGCGTGCCAGTCTGGCCGCAGCCAGGTTTATCTCGCGGCATAAGTAGGCCACGTGATAGTCTGCCATAGAGATGCGTGTGGAATTGAATGTGTTTGTCTCGATGATGTCGGCACCTGCTTCAAGATACTTGCGGTGTATGTCGGTCACCACGTCCGGACGTGTCAGACAGAGCAAGTCATTGTTGCCCTTCATCTGCCCGGGTATGTCTTTGAATCTCTCGCCTCGGAAATCTTCCTCACGTAAGTTGTATTGCTGAATCATGGTGCCCATTGCGCCGTCAAGTATAAGGATGCGCCGGGTCACCAGTTGTTCGATTGTTTCCATCTCTTTTTATATATAATCAAGAATGAAAAATGAAGAATCGGGCAACAGCATACATGCCGCCGGAATTTTTCATTTCTTAAAGAATCTATCCATCTCGCGACGTGCGTCTTTCTCTTTCAACGTCTCGCGTTTGTCGAACAGCTTCTTGCCTTTGGCCAATGCCACAATCACTTTGGCCAATCCTTTTTCATTGATGTACAGGCGCGTGGGCACAATGGTGAAGCCGGGAGTTCGGGAGTCGTTCTCCAACTTGCGGAGCTCCTTGCGCGAGAGCAACAGTTTGCGGTCACGCCGTGCAGTGTGGTTATTATAAGAGCCATAGAAATATTCTGCAATATGCATGTTTTTCACCCACAGTTCTCCGCGAATGAAGTAACAATAGGTGTCCACCAAACTGACCTTACCCATGCGGATGGACTTAATCTCCGTCCCCGTCAGGACGATGCCGGCCGTGTAGGTGTCTATAAATTCGTAATCGAACGAAGCCCGCTTATTTTTGATGTTAATCGGGGTTGATTTAATCATAAGCAATCAATTTATATCTATCAAACACAAGGGCTCAAAAACCCGCTTTGCTTCTCTTTGTCTTTGTG
>CAZOKL010000018.1:0-8022 GCA_964580305.1 uncultured Bacteroides sp. | reverse complement strand
TTCATTGCAGCAATACCGACAGGCGTGTGAACAACCATTGGATGAATATCGGTATCAGTATAATGAAGAGCGACACGCTCAGTGTATAGGCCAAGCGCTTGTTTTCTTGCACATGCATCAGGTGGGCAGCGCCTTCCCACACGACATAAACCACATAGAACTGGAAGATGAGTTGCAGGAAGAGGAAGCTGGGAAACAAGCCTGAAACGATGTTAAGCACAAAGATCACCACCATGCTGTAACCCACAAACTGCAGGCATAAACCCTGCTCATTGGGACGCTTCAGTACCTTAATGCCATACTGATTGGTCAAATAGGCCACCAGAAAATAGCCTCCAAACAGTGCAACAAACACGGCACAACAGTTTGTCATCGCAATCTGCAGAGCCGGGGCGCTGAAACCGATGCCAATAAGCGTGCCAAGAAACACAGCCAATCCGCAAAATGCAATCATAGGATAGACGAAGGTGCTCATCACCGCCCGCCTATCCTGTTCCAAACTAATTTCCTCCCAAGCTTTGCCCGGAGAGGAAATCAGCATAAATACTTTTTTGAATAGCTCTTTATAATTCACTTATTTTCAATAAGAATAATAAGATCTATTTAAGTAAGATTTTTGAATGGAGGTATATTGCCATGAAGAAGAAACTTTACTGGCTTCTATCGTTCCATCATCCGCTTTCTCCACCTTATATATATTAAAGGTGATAGAATCATCATCTGAGAGGTCGTCTAACTGATAATACAAATAGGTCGTATCAAAAGACAAGTAGAAAGACACATTTTGATTATAATTATAACCATCATTGACTTCGCCATCATCTCCCACACATTCACTTTCGCGGTTATCAAAACCAATGTATAAATCCACACTATTCGATTGAGTGTCTATGTTATCTACGTAAACATAAAAGTACGGAGAAACCAATGTTGTTGTAGACGAACTTGAAGAAGTCTGTGAATAGCAGTCACCGATAAGCGTAAAATTCATATAACCATTGAGAGCATTGAAAATATTGTTCATTGTAAACCAACTCATGCTGCTCACATCAGACAAATTACAACCAGTAAATGCATCTTCCATAGTATCACCATAGTCTGTAATATCCTCCAACAATTCTAATTCTATGGCCATTTGAGGAACCACAGTGACTTCTTGACCGACTTCTAATTGCTCTAAATCAGCATCATCACCACTCAACTGGCCATAGATATACACTCTGTCCACACCCAACAAATCTGTGGATGAGAAACCTGAAAGATTCACAATCACACCATTGTCAAGCCTTACACGTGCTCCATAGCTATAAGGAACTCCTGTACAACCGATTGTCGGCGTATATTCAGAATCACCCAAACAGGAAGAGAACAACAAAGTAGCGGCAGACAGCATTGCCAAGATTGAGCTTTTAATCTTTTTCATAACTACAAAACGATAAATTAAGATTGCGTATAAAATTTTAGTTAAGTCGGGACAAATATAGGAAGAATCTGACGAATCAACAAAGAAAAAGTGAACGCAATATTTTCCTTAATCCACTTTCAACTTTTTCTTTACCACGGCCGGATTGCCCGCAGCCAATGAATCGTCGGGTATGTCACGTGTGACCACACTTCCGGCCGCAATGATGCAGCGGTGACCGATGGTCACACCGGGACAGACAATGACGCCTCCTCCCAACCAACAATCATCACCAATGGTAACAGGATAGGCCGTCTCCTTGTCTTCACGGCGAAGCACATAGTCTTTGGGATGCTGAGGCGTGTAGAGCTGGCAGTTAGGCCCGATGAGCGTGTTGCGCCCGATGCGAATCATACCCCCATCAAGAAACGTGCAGTTATAGTTAATAAACGCACCTTCGCCCACCACGATGCCGTTGCCATGGTCGCAATGAAAAGGCGGGCACAACGTAGCGCTTTTCGGGAAGCCGGGAATGAGATCTTCAATGACCTCGCGATAGTCCGGACTGTAAATAGTCATAGTCTGGAGGCGGCAACACACCTCTTTGGCATGGATAAGGCTACGCATGATTTCCGGCTCGGAGAAATCATAGAGCTCCTGGCTGCGCATCTTTTCAAATTCAGTTTTCATGTCTTTTGTCGTATTTAATAATATTATCGAAAAGCAAAGGTAAGCATTTCCTTTCATTTGTGGACAGATGTTTTGACACACATTAGTCACACACCCACAGTTATGTTTATAAAAATGAATGCGCACAGCTGTAATTTTTATCGGAACTCTGTTTGGCAACACGCAAAATCCACGCACAAAAAGGCTTAAACAAAACCACCGCAAACATCTAATTAATAACTACTTATCATCACAACGCCCGCACATAGACTCGGTGCACAAGCGGCTTCCTTTCCGCCCGTGCGCCGAAAGGAAGGTAGCCATGAGCGGAAAGGAGGGCGTCCGCAGCCGGCATCCAGAACGACGCCAAGTAACCGTCAGACTATCTGAAAAGCAGATTGACAGAGGATGCCGTTTGTCATCAAAATTCAATTCTCTGACAGTAGCCGTGAGCAGACCGTCATTCATATTTTCCAGCACGGAGACACGATTGTTCACGGAATATCACGATATTTGCGCCAGCAAAATCATTTAAACAAGAACTACACATACTATGAAAGTTGGAGATAAAGTACGCTTCCTGAACGAAGTGGGAGGCGGCATTGTGAAAGGATTTCAAGGAAAAGACATCGTGCTGGTGGAGGATGCCAACGGTTTTGACATTCCTATGCTCATCCGCGAATGTGTGGTCATCGACACTGACGACTACAACATCAAACGCAAACCGCAACCTCAGTTCGAAGTGTCTCAAAGAAAGGAAGAAGAACGCGAACCAGAAATCACTTACCGTCCTGCTGAAACCAAGGAAGGCGAACGGCTGAATGTGAAACTGGCCTACGTGCCGCAGGATGTGAAAGCCATCTCCATCACGGATTTTGATGCCTACTTGGTCAACGACAGCAATTATTACCTTTATTACACTTACCTGAATGCAGAAGGAAAGAGCTGGAACGTGCGTTCGCAAGGCATCATCGAGCCCAACACCAAGCTGTTCATGGAAGAATTTGGCAAAGATATTCTCAATGAGCTGGAACACGTGGCTGTCCAACTCATTGCCTACAAGGACGGCAAGCATTTCCAACTGAAACCGGCCGTGAGCGTGGAGTTGCGCATAGACACGGTGAAGTTCTACAAACTGCACACATTCCGCCCATCAATCTATTTCGAAGAACCGTCACTGATGTATGACATCGTGAAGGACGACCGACCGGTGAGCCAATATTTTGCCGATGCGGATGCCTTGAAGGAAGCCCTGCTGCAAAAGAAGACACCCGAACGCCCCAAATCACAGCCCATCGAGAAGCCGAAGAAACGCAACGACTTGGTGGAAGTCGACCTGCACATCCACGAGCTGCTTGACAACACAACCAACATGACCAACGCTGAAATGTTAGACTACCAGCTGGGTGTGTTCCGCAAGACTTTGGAGGAATACAAGAACCGGAAAGGACAGAAAATCGTCTTCATCCACGGCAAAGGGGAAGGCGTGCTACGCAATGCCATCCTGAAGGAATTGAAAACAAAATATCGCGACTACCCCTACCAGGATGCTTCATTTCGTGAATACGGTTTCGGCGCCACAATGGTGACAATCCGATGAACGACGGGGTAAGTATTTAAACCTAGACAGGTTTGGAGACTTTTCTTAGTAGACGCGGATGCAACTTTGTCATCTACATGATTGTGCCATCCGCGCCTAAGAAATTTTATTTTCACATAGCTTCGCGATAGAAATCGAGCATTTCAAAGACCTCCTCGCGTGTGGCCGTCTGGTTGATGCGGATGTCACCCACATCAGCCAGGAGGGTGAAATTGACACGACCGGCTTCATTCTTCTTGTCATGCGTCATGAACTCATAGAGGCGGTCATACTGCTTGCAGTCGAAATCAAATGTGCCATAGGTCTCCTTAATGAATTGCACCGTCTGGTGGAGTTTATCTTTCGGAAATCCCGTGCGCAGACAAGACAAGTAGAGTTCGCACACCATGCCCCAAGCCACAGCATAGCCGTGCAAGCGTGGTGTGCCCAGCTCCAGTGCCAGGCTTTCAAAAGCATGTCCCACGGTGTGCCCGAAGTTGAGTGCCTTGCGGATGCCCTTTTCATAAGGGTCTTGCTCCACGATGTGTTCTTTCACGGCCACAGATTGGGCCACCAAAGATTGCAAAGCTCTATAGTCGACACTCTCCATGTCAAATATCACCAGTTCGGCCCAATGGGCTTCTGTGCTGATGAGTCCGTGTTTCAGCATCTCGGCATAGCCCGAACGCAAGTTTTCCGCATCAAGCGATTTCAGAAACTCTGTGTCAAGCAAGACAAAGCGTGCAGGCGAGAACACACCGACTTCGTTTTTCAGTCCATTGAAATTGATGCCGGTCTTTCCGCCCACGGCGGCATCCACCATGGCCAGCAGTGTGGTTGGTATATTAATATAAGTAATTCCCCGCTTGAAAGTCGACGCGGCAAACCCACCCAAATCGGTCACCATGCCTCCTCCGAGATTAAGCAACAAGGAATGGCGTGTCCCGCCCTGGCTGCTAAGTACGTTCCACACGCCGGCGAGGGTCTCAAGATTCTTATGCTGGTCACCCGGCGGTATGGTAATAAGTTCATAACCATCCACATCCGCCATGCTGTTGATGAGCGGTAAACATAACTCACGTGTGTGTGCATCTGTTAAAATAAAAAGTTTGTCGTGTGGACACTGGGCAACGGCTTGATGCAAGCTCTCTCCCAAGTGCTCAGAAATGAGTAATTCTTGTCTTTGCATATTTCTCCCGTTTTTTGGCTGCAAAGATAGGGCTTCCCCTTTGAAGGGGGAATAGACTTGGAAAGGAAAGCTCCGCCCGGTATACTTTTTTAACGCACTCGAAAAAGAGAGAATGCCAACTTCAAAGTATATTTGTAAACCTTAACCTTTTACTTTTGAACCTTTCAAATTATGGACGGTCAAAGTGAAAAATTTATTTTTTTTGGTAAACGTATAGATGATGTTATGAGAAAACTGTTTTTATTCTTATCTCTATGTTGTGCTGTCTTGTTCGCGACAGCACAAAACACAGAGAAAGTAATTGTTTCGGGAACAGTGTGGGATGCCGATTTGAACGAAGCGATGGGACAGGCGACTGTCCAGCTTCTGTCATCACGCGATAGCTCCTTTGTGAGCGGAGCGGTGACACAAATGAACGGACGTTTCCAGTTGCCGGCTGTAAAAGCGGGCAACTATGTGTTGAAAGTTTCCTTCATAGGTTACCTGTCACAATTTAAGAATGTGCAACTGTCCGCCTCCCGCCCCAAGTATGATGTAGGTAGAATCTCTCTTTCTGCCGATGCCATCTTGATGAAGGAAACTGTCGTGGTGGGACATGTGCCTCCGGTACAGATGTCTGAAGACACGTTGGTGTTCAACTCTGCGGCCTATAAAGTGGCAGAAGGTTCGGCTCTGGAAGAACTGATTAAGAAACTGCCGGGGGCTGAGGTGAGCGACGACGGGGGTGTCACCATCAATGGAAAAACAGTTAGCAAGATATTGGTCGACGGAAAAGAGTTCTTCGGCAGCGACATGGACATGGCCCTGAAAAACATCCCCGTTGACATGGTGGAAAAGCTGAAAACCTACGAGCGCCAATCTGACCTGGCACGCATCACTGGCATTGACGACGGTGAGGAAGAAACCGTGATTGACCTCTCTGTGAAAGAGGAAATGAAACACGGATGGCTGACAAACACCGACATGGGCGGAGGTACGAAAAGCAGATATTCGGCCAAAACAATGGTGAGCCGATACACTAAAACACAAAACATCACTTTCATGGGTGGTCTGAACAACGTAGACGACCGCGGCATCAGCGGACGAGGACGAAACAACCGTGGACTGCGCACACGCAAACAAGCCGGAGTCAACTACACGACTGACACCGACAAGTTGGAAGTGGAAGGCAACGTGCGCTTTGAGTATGACAAGAACAACAATCAGACACGAAGCAGCAATGAGACCTTCCTTGACGCACAAAGCTCATTTGAAAACTCACTCTCGTCAAGCCTTACAACAGGAAACAATTTCAACGCCGATTTCAAGTTCGAATGGAAACCCGATACGTTGACTACCGTCATTGCCCGACCGGAATTCTCCTACGGAAAGGACGCCAGCAATTCAAGTAGCTCGTCGGCCACTTTTGACGATGACCCCTACCGCGACGGCATCACCGACCCTTTGGAACAGATGAATGACGATATTCTCACCGACATCCTGGTAAACAGCAACCAACGTTGGTCAACAAGTAACGACAAATCAACTGACGCATCCTTCAGCCTGATGGTCAACCGACGACTGGGAAGCTCAGGACGCAACATCACCCTACGGGGATCAGCAGGATACAACGACGGCAACAGCGAATCAATCTCGCTCTCACGTATACAGTACTATCGTGACACGGAGGGCATTGAAAGCGCTTTGGAAGCCATCAACCGTTATTCGCTTACACCCACCAAGGGATGGAATTACTCGGGAGAAATGACCTACAGCGAACCCATCTTCAAAGGCGGATACCTGCAATTCCGTTACCAATTCCAATATAAATACTCGAAGAGTGACCGTTCGACGTATGACATCGGAGGTATCCCCTTCGACAGCTTCGAACTACCCGTAGATTTTGACGATCCAGACAACCTGACACTCGACGAAGACCAAAGCCAGTTTGCGGAATATCACAACTACATCCACAATGCATCCATCGCTCTCCGTGTCACAAGAGAGAAGTTCCGTCTCAACGCAGGCATCAACTTCATTCCTCAACGCTCGGAACTGAATTACAAGTATCAGGGACTCGACACGACTGTCGTGCGCACAGTGAGTAATTTTACCCCGAATATACGCTTCCGCTACCGTTTCTCCAAACAGACGCAGTTGCGCATCGACTACCGTGGAAACACCAGCCAGCCCAACATGACCGACCTGCTTGATGTCGTTGATGACTCCGACCCACTGAACATCACTCGCGGTAATCCGGGACTGAAGCCCTCGTTCCAACATCGCATCAGCTCCGAATTCTCCACCTTCGATGCGACCTCACAGCGCAACATTTTCGTACGCGCAGAATACAATAACACGATGAACTCCATCAGTTCGCAGATGACATATAACTCGGAGACCGGCGTGCGCACCACGATGCCAGAGAATATTAACGGAACGTGGAATGCACAAGCATTCGTCTCATTCAGTACGGCCCTGAAGAACCAGAAATTCACCATCAACTCGTGGACCTCCGGACGCTACTCCAACCAGCCGTCATTCCTTCTGCAAGATAACGAGACGATGAAAAACGTCACTAAAAACATGACTTTAAGTGAACGTATGCGTTTCAACTACCGCTCCGACTGGTATGATCTTTCGCTCACTAGTTCACTATCATACAGCGACGTGAATAACAAGCTGCAGTCGACCAACAACATGAATACCTATGACTTTTCTTATGGTGGTGAAGCTACCGTACGCTTTCCTTGGAATATGGAACTGAGTACCAACGTCACCAACAGCAGCCGCCGAGGCTACAGTAGCGCGAGTATGAACACCGATGAACTCATCTGGAACGCCCAACTTTCTCAGAGTTTTTTGAAAGGAAATGCCGCCACACTCTCTTTCCAGGTGTTTGATATCCTGCGCAATCAGAGTAACGTGAGCAGAAGCATCACCGCCTCGATGCGTAGCGACACAGAATACAACTCCATCAACAGCTATTGTATGCTACACTTCATCTATCGCCTGAACATCTTTGGAGGCAAACGCGTGGAGAACCAGGATGGTGACCGCGACCGCCAAGGCTTTGGAGGAGGTCCCGGTGGAAATCGTCCTCCCAGCGGTGGAGGAGGTCCTGGCAGATTCCGTTAACTCTCGAAACGGACGAACCTGACAAACAGGGGGTGTGTCGAAATGCACGATGCACCCTCTTTTTTT
>CAZOKL010000017.1:21956-27711 GCA_964580305.1 uncultured Bacteroides sp. | reverse complement strand
GCCTTGCGCTTTCCGAAAAAACGGTTTACCTTTGCAGACACAAAAAATGATTATTGAATCCGAGTGCTTGAACACCTCGTTAAAAACAAGACTTATGAAGAATCAAACCATATCGGTGTCCTTCATGCTGTTGGGGATACTGTTCTGTGTCTGCCTCATCGCAGCCAATCTGCTCGAAGCCAAAGTGGTGCAAGTGGGCGCCGTCTCCATCACGGCGGGCTTCATCGTCTTTCCTGTGTCATACATCATCAACGACTGCATTGCCGAGGTGTGGGGGTTCCGCAAGGCACGGCTCATCATCTGGGCGGGCTTTGTCATGAACTTCTTTTTCATCCTGCTGGCCAAGGCGGCCGTGGCCCTTCCTGCCGCACCGTTTTGGGAGGGTGAAGAGCATTTCGACTTTGTATTCGGTCTGGCTCCGCGCATCGCACTGGCCAGCCTGGTGGCATTCCTGGCCGGCTCGTTTATCAATGCCTATGTGATGAGCCGCATGAAGATTGCTTCGAAGGGCAGGCACTTTTCCGTGCGTGCCGTGGTGTCCACGCTCTTTGGCGAGAGTGCCGACTCGCTCATTTTCTTCCCCATTGCCTTTGGCGGATTGCTGCCCGCAGGCGAACTGGTGAAGATGATGGTGGTGCAGGCGCTGGCCAAGACGCTCTATGAGATTGTGGTGCTCCCCGTGACCGTGCGCGTGGTGCACTATGTGAAGCGCATTGACGGCAGTGACGTGTATGACACCGACGTGTCTTACAACATCTGGAAGGTGAAGCAACTCTGACAGACCGGTCGTGAGTGATTGTCTTTAAAATAATTCTATAAATGCATTTGTATGAATAAAGATGCTGCCTTGGTGGTGTTCAGCGGAGGGCAGGACTCCACCACATGCCTGTTCTGGGCAAAGAAACATTTTCGCAAGGTGTGTGCCCTGACGTTTGTCTACGGGCAGAAACATGTGAAGGAAGTGGAGCTGGCACGCGCCATTGCCGGGAAAGCCGGGGTGGACTTTGACGTGATGGACGTGACGTTTATCAGCCGTCTGGGGCACAACTCCCTGACCGACCCCTCCATGAAGATGGATGCCGAGAAGCCGGCCGGCACGGTGCCGAACACCTTTGTGCCGGGGCGCAACCTGTTCTTTCTGAGCATTGCTGCCGTGTATGCCCGTGAGCGCGGCATCAACCACCTGGTGACGGGCGTGTCACAGACGGACTTCAGTGGCTATCCCGACTGTCGGGACGGCTTCATCAAGTCGCTCAACGTGACGCTCAATCTGGCGATGGACGAACAGTTTGTCATCCACACGCCGCTCATGTGGATTGACAAGGCGGAGACCTGGGCGCTGGCCGACGAACTGGAGGTGTTTGACTTGGTGAAAAACGAAACATTGACCTGCTATAACGGCATACCCGGCGACGGCTGCGGGCACTGTCCGGCCTGCAAACTGCGCCGTGAAGGGCTGGAAAAATATCTTTCAATGAAGAACAAACGATGAAGAATGAACCTCTGAAAGCCTTGGGGCACACCACGGAATACAGGCAAGACTATGCCCCCGAGGTGCTGGAAGCATTTGTCAACAAGCATCCGGAGAATGACTACTGGGTGCGCTTCAACTGTCCGGAGTTCACGAGCCTGTGCCCCATCACCGGGCAACCGGACTTTGCCGAGATACGCATCAGCTATCTGCCCGATGTGAAGATGGTGGAGAGCAAGAGCCTGAAACTTTATCTGTTCAGTTTCCGTGGGCACGGCGCTTTTCATGAAGACTGTGTGAACATCATCATGAAAGACCTGATTCGCCTGATGAACCCGAAGTATATCGAAGTGACGGGCATCTTCACACCCCGCGGGGGCATCTCCATCTATCCTTATGCCAACTACGGCCGTCCCGGCACGAAGTATGAGGAGCTGGCCCGCCATCGGCTGATGAACCACGATTTGTAGGCGGGAAAATGTGCCTCGGGCTTGTGCCATAGGCGGTTTCATGTCTTTCAGAACAGACATGAAGATAGGAAGAACATTTTTTTCGAATTCTTATGTTTTTGATTGGGGGAGAATGGACTACTTTTGCCATTAAGAGATAAGAAAACATGGAGATATGAAACTGCTGAAAACAGAAAGCCGGCAGGTGTGGCTGGTTTGTATTCTTTGCCTCATTACCTTTTTTGTGAACAACCGGGTGCTCGTTCCGGACATCATGGAGTCACGCAACATCATTGCGGCGCGTGAGATGGTCTATGACGGTCATTGGGTGGTGCCCACCATGAATGGTGACCTGCGCCTGGAGAAGCCGCCCCTGCCCACGTGGCTGACGGCAGTTGCCGAAATGGCGGCACCGGACAACCTTGCCCTCCAGCGGGGCATGGCCGGACTGGCAGCCGTGTTGCTTGTGTTTTACTTTTGGCAGTTCGCCAGACGCATTCTGCGCGTTGACCCGCTGATTCCCACCCTGCTGCTGTGCACGTGCTATAACATTATCCTCATGGGGCGTACTGCCTCGTGGGACATTTACTGCCATGCGTTCATGATGGGCGGCATCTATCATCTGGCAAGGGCTTTGACGATGCCTTCGTGCGGGTGGCGTCATTTCCTGATGGCGGGTGTGCTGACGGGGCTTTCCATTTTGAGCAAGGGGCCGGTGTCGCCCTATGCGCTGTTGTTGCCTTTCCTTGTCAGTTTTGGTTATTATTACCGCCCGTCCTTGCAGGGGAAGCGTGGGGCGCTGGTTGTCATGGTTGTGCTTGCGCTGGTTGTGGGGTGTTGGTGGTATGCCTATGTCTATCTGTCTCATGGCGACGCATTTGCTGCCGTGGCACAGAAGGAGTCCGGCTCGTGGTTCAATCATAATGTGCGCCCGTGGTGGTATTACTGGAAGTTCTTCCTTGAAACGGGAGTCTGGTCATTGCTTTTGCTGACGGCCATCTTTCTTCCGCTCTTTGACAAGGAAAAGCGCACGTCGAAGACTTGGCTTTTTTCGCTGGTGTGGATGCTCCTTTCACTGGTGCTGCTATCCCTGCTTCCGGAGAAAAAGACCCGTTATTTGTTGCCGCTGCTCATCCCTGCCTGCTATGTGATGGGGTGTCTGGTCGAGATGTGGAAGGAGGCTTTTCTCCGTCCGTTGCCGCAACGGATTGACAAGGTGGCCTTTCGCGTCAATGTCGGGCTTGTGGCGTGTGTCGTTGTTGTCCTTCCGGTTGTGGCGTGGAGTTCTCTTATCCGTTCCGGCAACTTGTCGTGGGGGACATGGGTGTTCTTCACGTTGGTGTGTCTGTGCATTGCGTGCTATCTTGTTCATTCGCTCCGTAAACTTAAACCGGTGGGGTTGCTGGTCGGCGTCGCCGTGCTGTTTCTTTATGCCGAGTGTTTCGCCTGGCCCTACATCGGAGGCATTGTCAACAATCCGGAGATGAAGAGCATCTCCCTGACACGCGAAATCAAAGAGCTGGACGGGTTACCATTCTATTACAATGAGCAAGAGCCGCTGCGCATCGAGCTGGTCTATGCGGCTCATCGCAAGATTCGTCCGCTGGCTGTCGACAGTGCGGAGGATGTCTTGCGCCGTCTGCCTTGTGCCGTTCTGACTCACAAGCGAGTGGGTGAGGAACTGCCGGAAGCATTGTGGGCCAAGGTGGATACGGTGTACGTGGGGCGCTTTGACGACAACCGTCGTCCGGTGACGAACCATCGTTACAATGACATGTTTGTCTATCATGTAACCATATTGAAATCCAAAGAATAAAGAACTACGGGTCAATGCACATTTCCCGAAAGGGAAGAGCCTTCATCGGAGAGGCTTTTCCCTTTCGGCAGGAGACTTTCACTCCTCCGTGTAGAAACGGATGAGCCTCTCCAGTGCGCGCTGGCAGACAGGACAGAATGCTGGTGCCTCATTGATTTTCATGCGGCACTCCGTTGCCGGGCGGTAGACGCCCTTTGAACTATAGCCCCCGCCTTCATAGACACCCACCTGTGTGTAGAGCTTTGCCGGATCGGTCACCGGTGGGGTGGGGATGGAGGTATTCTCGGGGAGCATGTCTTTCCATTTCAAGTCGAAATCTTTCAATGTGGTGATGTTGGGTTCCCACGGCTCGGTGTCAGAAGGATACATGTTGGTGTACTGGTCATCATAGAAATATTCGTCGGCCAGTCCGCCGAAGCTGTGCCCGAACTCATGGACGACGACCGGCTTGAACATTGCATGGTGGGAGGCCGTGAGCGTGTAGAGGTTGTAGATGCCTCCGCCTCCGTAGGTCTGTGTGTTGGCCAGCACGATGATGTGTTCATAGGGCAGCCCGGCCAGCAGGTCGTTCAAGTCGCTGACGTGGCTGGTGGTCAGGTAGCGGTCGGAGTAGAAGGTGTTGAAGTTTGAGCTGACTGCCGTGCGTTTCCACTCCCCTTTGCCCGGCACGCTCACGCCACTGTCGGCTGAGGGGGTGCCGACGGCAATGAAGTTGAAACGGTCTGCCAGTTTGTCAAACGGAGCATGCTCCAGAATGGCCTGGCAGGCCGTTGCTGCATCATTGTAGAATGTTTCCATCTCGTCGGCTGTGTAGCCTTCAGCCACGAAGGCCACATCGATGCACGTTTCGCTGGAGCCTCCGCGGTGCAACTCGCGCACGGGCGCTTCACTCTTGGGCAAGTGACGGATGAGGATGTCTTCCGGGTCGACGGTATGGGTCAGAACGGACGTCGTGCGGTGATGGTAGTCACGCAGTTCGATGGTCACTTCGGCGGGGGCTTTCGGGAAGGGGAGCAGGAAGGTGTTTTCAAAAGCCTTGTTCGTGCGGGTGGCTTCTTCCTCTCCCTGCCACTCTTGGAACAGGGTGGAGAACGATGTGCGATAGATGACAGTGCCTGTCTTCTTGTCCTTCATCGTGATGTCGCCATTGCCCAGCAGAGGCAATTCATCCAGATGATGCCGTCGGCCGGCCCATCCGGGGAATTGCAGCAGTTCGCTGACATAGATGGACTGGCTGTAGGCGTTTCCCGCAAAGCTGTAGTCAACGCGCAGGGTGCGGTTCTCAAAAAACGTGTCGAAGTCTTGTGCCCGTGCCGGCAGAATGAGCAGCATCAGGCCCAAGGCCAGGGTGAAAATGTGGATTCGTGTCATAATAAACAAATGTGTTAAGATTAAATTTATGTGGGCAAATATACGAATATCGGCCCAACAGCCGATAATTATTAAAAAATATAATCAGGCGGAAGGCCGGTTTTAGGGATTCGTCTTTTTGTTTTATTTTTGCATAAATAAAACTAATGAGACTGTATCAATGGGACATCATCAATTTGATTCTTTAGACGAGCAGATACTGCGGATGATTGCCGGCAATGCTCGCATTCCTTTCCTGGAAGTTGCCCGCGCATGCAATGTTTCAGGAGCAGCCATTCACCAACGCATTCAGAAACTGACAAATCTTGGCATATTGAAAGGGTCGGAATACGTCATTGACCCCGAGAAGATTGGTTATGAAACGTGTGCATACATCGGCTTGTTCTTGAAAGACCCGGGAATGTTTGATGAGGTGGTTGAAGCACTGCGTGGCATACCCGAAGTGGTGGAGTGCCACTTCACGACGGGGCAGTATGACTTGTTTATCAAGATTTATGCACGGAATAACCATCATCTCATGAGTATCATTCACGACAAACTGCAACCTTTGGGACTTTCACGTTCAGAAAGCATCATTTCGTTCAGTGAAGTCATTAAGCGTCAGATGCCAATCGGGCATCTGGCTGACCAGGAAGAGGAATGAACAGA
>CAZOKL010000017.1:9539-21856 GCA_964580305.1 uncultured Bacteroides sp. | reverse complement strand
CAATCGTGAATAAATGTTATAGAGACTTGTTTTTTGTTGGAGGTGGAAATCCACAAGGATTCGAGCGTATGAAAAGATGCAGGCACAGAGCCTGGTTGCATGTTGGGGGTTGCAACAGATTCTCTGTGCCTGCGTGTTGTCCGGTGAAAGAGCTTCTCAATATCCGCTATTCTGCTGGATGGCTCCTCCGGAGATGGTTATTTCATAATTGGGCACCGGTGCATTCCACTGAGCGGACGGGATGGCGCCCATCGTGGCGTCGCCCAGGGCATTGTTTGTGCGGATGATGTCCCAACGGTGCAGTCCCTCGTAGGCAAGCTCTCGGTTGCGCTCCTTCAACACGGCTTCCAGGAAGGCGCTGACAGAGGGGAAGTCGCCCGTGGTGTAAGGGGTTGGTTTGTTGTCATCGGCAAAAGCACGCTGGTGGATGTCGTTCAGCTGGTTCACGGCTTCTTCGGTTACGCTGTTGCTGCAACGTGCCAATGCTTCGGCATAGGTGAGTTTCACTTCCGCCAAACGCATGTAGATGACGTCGTTGCTGTAGTCCTGCGTGTTGTCGCTGGTGTATTTCATGCTGGTAATCTGTGTCGAGTTTGATGAGGACGACCCTTGAGCCAGCAGGTAGTCTCCTTCTGAGGAACCGGTGTCGTTGTAGCCTCTGATGTCGCCGCTGTCATAATAGGAACGCATGTCATCGGGCACGTAGAAGCTGCTCTTGGTGTAATATTGGTAAATGCCGGAAGGATATTCGTCGTCAGCCAGGCGACTGGATTGGAAGAAGATGATTTCGCTGCTGCGCGCCGTGGACTGCGTGAATCCGTCGCTATACACGTTGTAGGGGAACAGATTGGTCAGGTATTCCGAGCGGCTGGTGGAGAAGGTGTAGGAGCCGCTGTTGAGCACCATCTGTGCATAGTCGCGGGCCAGTGCCAGTTCCTCTTGATTGTTGGTGTAAGTGCCTTTGTACAAATAAACACGGCTCAACAGTGCCCAGGCCACCGGTTTGGTGGCACGGACACGTTCTGTCACGGTGCTGGAGGCACTCTCGGGCAGGTCGTCCACGCACTCGGTGAGGTCGGTGATGATTTGTTCCCACGTCTGTGCGTTGGTGGAGCGTGTGACCACCACGTCGGGGTCATATCCCTCATAGGGTTCAAGGCGCATGACGAGTCCCAGACCGTTATCGTTGCCCATCAAGGCCTGGTCGCCAAATAACTGCAGCAGCTGGAAATAGACGTATCCGCGGATGAAGCGTGCCTCGGCAATGTGTTGCTTCATGAGGGTCTCATCATAGGCACCGTATTCGTTGACGCCTCGGATGACACTGTTGGCATAGTCAATGGCATTATAGCCGTTGCGCCACACGTCGAGCAGCATGCCTTCGTGTTGCGTGTCGGTGTATTGGCTGTTTTCCATGGCCAGCACATCGGTCGATGTGGACTGTGCTTTCAGGTTGTCGGTTCCCACGTCGCCATAGAGATACATGTAGCCGATGTTCGGATAGTAGTTCTGGTCGTTTGGTGCACCGGCAATGGCACAGTTCAGCCGCACATAGACTCCCAGCAGGGCGGCTTCGGTCGTGTTGGCGTTTCGGTAGACGGTTTCGTCAACCATCGTGTTCTCGGGAGCCAGGTCTAACACGCAGCTGCCAAGGACGACGAGCATAGACAATAGAAGTGTGTATATCTTGTTCATGTCATATATAGTTTTAAAGGGTTAGAAACTGGCTCTGATACCGAACTGGTAACTGCGTGTTTGCGGCATGGTGAGGTAGTCATAGCCGGCATTGATGGCCGAGGAACCGAATGCGCTTATTTCCGGGTCGAGACCGGAATAACTGGTAATGGTGAACACATTGGTCAGGGCGGTATAGATTTTGAATGTGTTGAAGAACTTCGTGCGTGCCAGGAAGCTCTTCGGCACATTATAGGTTAGTTGCAGCGTCTTCAGGCGCAGGTAGGAGTTGTTCTCCAGGAAGCGCGTGGTGGTGATGCCCAAGCTGTAGTCATAGGAGTTGATGATGGAAGCGTGGTTCAGTTTTGGAATGTCGGTTTTCTGTCCGGGCACTTGCCACATCGTGAGGATGTCTTTGTCCAGATTGTAAGCCTTTTCAGTGGTATAGGTCAACAAATTGGCCTTGGTGGCATTAATCATCTTGCTGCCCACGGAGAAGGTGAACATCATGTCGAGCTCCCAATTCTTCCACGTCAGGTTGTTGGTGAAGCCTCCGTAGAAGTTGGGCAGGGCTGTGCCACACACTTTTTTGTTGGCATCAGATGTCTCACTGTTGGCTGCGGGAGGTGTGGTGGAGAGGGTGCCGTCGGCATATCGCCACAACGGGTTTCCTGTCTCCGGATCGACACCGGCCCATTCGTGCAGATACCATTGTGCAGCCGGATAGCCCACGGCATAATACTTGTCGGAGCTGTTAAGCTGGGTGATTTGTGTGCCCTCGAAGTTGAGTTTCAGCAGCTTGTTGCGGCTGCGGGCCAGGTTGAGTATGGTTTGCCACATGAAGTCACGTGTTTGGACAGGAGTTGCTATCACTTGCAGCTCGATGCCCGAAGTCATCATGTCGGCGATGTTCTGGTCTTGATTCTCATAGCCTGTGTAGCCGGGGAGGTCGGAGGCAAAGAGCATGTCGGTCGTTTTCTTGTAATAATAGTCGAGCGTGATGTCCAGGCGGTTCTTCAAGAGCGTCAGGTCAAGGCCCACATCGTAGGTGATGGTGCGTTCCCAATTCAAGTCTTCGTTGCCTGGCTGTGACATCATCAGGTAACTGTGCCCTCCATAGTTGACGTCGGCAAGTGTGTAGACGGCTTGTGCACCGTAGTAGTTGTTGTTGCCGTCCTTGCTTGACCAGCCCACGGATGCGCGGATTTTCATGTCGTCAACCCACGAGAGGTTGTTGCGGATGAAGTTTTCCTCTGACATGCGCCAACCGACCGATATGGACGGAGTGCCCAGATAGCGGTGGTCGCGGTTGTAGCGCGACGAACCGTCAACGCGGTAGGTGGCTCCCAGCATGTAGCGGTGACGCCACTGGTAGTTCAGGCGGGCAAAGACGGAGAACAGTGCCCACTTTTGGCGCTCGGCCTGTTGCACGCGTGTGGTCTCTGCCGCTCCCACGCCAATAAGTTCTGAACTGAAGAAATTCGAGCCGGCGACGGCCGTCACACGCTCGTTGGAGTATTCATAGCTCTGGCCGATGACGCCTTGCAGGAAGTGGTCGTCACCGAAAGCCTTGGTCACGTTGATGGTGTTGTTGATGACCACGCGGTGGTCCATGTATGTCATCTCGGTAGCCTGATTGTCAGTCACCTCATCGAGTTCAACGGGAATGTCTCCCTTGCGGATGAGTGACGTGGAGTTCGAGATGTCTGTGCCCACTTCCGAACGCAGGCTCAGCCATGACAACGGATTCCACTCCAAGTAGACATTGCCGATGACGCGGATGTCTTTCATCGATTCGTCATTTATGTAGGCCATAGCCACGGGGTTGTAAGACACGTTGTCGCCCAACGAGTTGGGGCTGTAGCCATAGTAGTAGTCACCGCTTTCATCATAGATGGGCAGGTTGGGTGCCTTTTTAATGGCGGCAGCGAAGATGCTCGAGGCTGAGATCGCGTTGTTATTTATCTTGGAGAGTGACATATTGACCCCCATCTTCCAACGCTCGCTCAGTTTCGTATCGAGATTGACACGGGCAGAGAAACGTTCCAGGTCGTTGTTGATGATGTAGGACTCATTGTTGTTGTACGACATGCTGATGAAGTAATTCGTGCTCTCCGTTCCGCCTGATACAGAAGCCGACACTGCGTGGCTCACGGCTGTGCGCGTCACGGCGTCCAGCCAGTCGGTGTTGTAGCCGGTCGGATAGTAGCCGTTGGGATAGTAGGCTGAATAGATGGCAGCATACTCGTCGCCATTAAGCAGATTGGGCAGGGCGAGGGGATTTTCCACGGAGAGCGTGTAGCTTACGTTCACCTTCGCTTTGCCGCGCGAGCCTTTCTTCGTGGTGATGAGGATAACACCGGCCGAACCACGTGAGCCGTAGATGGCCGTGGAGAAGGCATCTTTCAATATTTCGATGCTTTCAATGTCGTCAGGATTGAGTGAGAGGAGTGGGTTCTTCTCGAACGAGTCGTTCACATCGCGGTTGTTGATGAGCGAGCCACCTCCAATTTGGCCTCCGCTCATGGTGGCGCCCACGAAGCTTCCGCCGTCGGTGCTCGAAAGGTTCTTATCGCGGTCGGTGCTGTAGATGGGTACGCCGTCGATGACGTAGAGTGGGTTGTTATCGCCCAAGATGGAGCTGATGCCACGGATGGTCATCAGGTTGGCTGAGCCGAGCGCACCCGACGAGGTGTTGACAAACACGCCTGGCGCCTGTCCGGCCAGCATCTGGTCAATGGAGAGGAACGCTTTGTCCTCAGGCAGTTTTACGGACGACACGGAGCCCGTTAGGTCCCGTCGCTCCATTGTGCTGTAGCCGACCACTACTACGTCGGCCAAACGTGTTTTTTCGTCGTCAGTCAGGATGATGTTGATGGTGGCGTCGCCTCTCACCTTGCGGCTTTGCCGTTCGAAGCCGATAAAGGAAAACACCAGTGTTTGCCCATCCTGAGCCTGGATGGTGTAACGTCCGTTAGCGTCGGTGTAGACGGCCCTGTTTGTCTCTTCTATATAGACGGTGGCGGCGATAACCGGCTCACCTGCCTCATCCGTAACGATACCCGTTATCGTGCGTAATGCTTGGGCCAGCATGGCCGACGGCACAAGCAGGATGATGGCCAATAATATAATAATCTTTCTCATGGTGTTCTGGATGATAAATGTTTAAGAATGGGGATGCGGAGTAAGGGTACAGAACTCACTGGAGCTCCATCGTGTATGTGTCGAACAGTGTGTCCTGGTCCGTCGGGTAGGCATAGTTGCCGCTTGATGTGCCGGAGTAGCCTCCGAAGATGTAGGCTATGCCGTCTTTTACCACCACCACGGGTGAGCGTCGTGCAGTGTAGGCAGAGGAGACTGTTGTGACTTCTTCCCACGTGACACCGTCCGTCGAACGGTAAACTTTGTTCGATACGACTTTTTCGTTCGCTTCATTGTATGATTCGCCGCCGAAGGCATAGGCCACGTCATCCGTTGTGACCACTTTCAGGCTGTGCAGTGCGCCCAGAGCCGTTGACTCTGCTTCGAGTGTCCACGTGGAGCCGTCGGCCGAAGAGTAGAGTTCGGACAAGACGTTGCTTGTCGACACGTAGTTGCGCACTCCTCCCATGGTGTAGATCCGGCCTTTGAAAACATACCAGGCTGCCAGATGACGATTGGTCAATGTCACGTCGCCCGTCGACATGGAGTCCCAATTTTGCCCGTCGGTGCTGTGATAAAACTGGTTACTCGTCATCCATGTGCCGTAAGCCGCGATGTATCCGCCGTGATAGAAGAGTTCGTCTTGGAAAGCTGTTACGCTGGCATGCGATGTGGCTGTGGGGACGCGCCGACTGTTGTTCGTGTTGTAGCCGACACCGATGGTGTCCACCCGGAACGTCACTCCGTCAGCAGTGGAAAACGAACGCCAGTAGGAAATGGTGGCCATGCCCCAGCTCGTCTCGGCAGAATTGCCGAATGAGTCGGTTCCGTCGCTACGGCTTCCGCCAAGGATGTACATTCTGTCATCAAAAACTGCAAGACGTGCACCCCGTCCGCCGATGCCCGTAGGGTTACCTGACGCATCGGAACAGGTATAAGACACTTCCTCCCAGCTAATCCCGTTGTCGGATGCGTAGAGTTGGTAATAGATGATGCCGCTGACACTTGAAGTGGTGATGGCATAGAAGCGGTCGCGGAAAAGAGTGACGTCAAAATACAGCGTATTGGCGTTGAGGCCCATCGCACGCATATCGGACGATTTCAGACGGGGTTCCTCTCCCGGCTTGTTAATCTGTTCCTGGAAGACGTTTACGGTGTAGGTGCGGCTCTGTCCGTATCCGCGCACTTCCAGTTCAAATGGTTGCGAAGCGTCAACAATGAGCGGCCCGCTGATGGGTGAGTTTTGATAGTAGGCCTGGATGCCTGGGCCGACGGTAGTTTCCACTTCCATTGTGGCTTGTTGGAGGGCCTCGGCAGGTACGTCGTAGGCAACACTGTCACTGCTATTGTCGAGCACCGAAGAGTAGGCTGTACCCGTGCAGGTGACGGAGATGGCTTGTTCGGCCGGAGTGATACGCACTTCCTTGATGGCTACGAACGGTGTCGGGTCGTCATCGGAACACGACGGCATCAATGTCATGCAGAAGAGTCCGATAAGGCTGCAAAAATAAAAGGATTTTCTCATCTCTTGAATTTTAAAATAAATGAATGGTATTAGGTGACTGCCTCACGGGCAGAAAGGAGAGGCAAGCACAAACGGCATCTGACAGGCCGTGCCGTCTGTGCTTGAGGGGCGGAAAGGGTTACATGCTGGCTCCCATCATCATGCTGCCGCCAATGACCGATTTGGGTTGGGCCGGAGTGGCGGTTTGGCCGTCGAGCACTTCCTGCACGGCTTTCTTGATTTCCTCACCGCGGACTTGTTTCTTGTAGATGTTGCCCGCTTTGTCGATGACGAGGATAAAAGGTATGCCGCTGAACTGGTAGAGCTCCATCACTTCCTTGCCTGCATTGGGGACGATGGCTTGATCCCACGGCATGTTCTCTTCGCTCATGGCTTTTTTCCATTGGTCTTCCTTGCTGTCGATAGACACGCTCAGGAAAGCTACATCCTGTCCCTTGAATGCTTCATAATAGTCTTTCAAGTGGGGAATTTCCTGACGGCACGGTCCGCACCAGCTGGCCCAGAAGTCGAGCACGAGCACCTTGCCTTTATAGTCAGCTGGGCTCACCTTCTTGCCACTGCCGGCAAGGGTCGCTTCAAATGCCGGAAGTGGACGGCCCGGCAGCATGCGCTCGCGCTTTTCTTTAGCATCAGCTGTTGCCTTGCGATAGTCGGCCACGAGGGTAGGATAGTTTTTTTCCAGAGTGTCAAGTGCCTGATTGATGAGGGTGGCATATTTGTCAGGATTCAGGTTGGCGATGGCGGCCATCACACTGCTGCGGTCGGCATAGTGTTCGGCCAAATAAGCCATGTGGGCTGTGTGGTTTTCCTGATTGGCTTCATAAAGCTTCATGGACAAGTCTTGCTTGTCTTTGTCGCTTTCGAATTTGCCGCGGTAGGTGATCTGTGAAATGGCAATCATGTTCTGGTAGTTTCGATAGGCTTCATAGTTAATCCAGTTCATGAGCTCATTTTTCTCTCCGCCCCGGATATAGACGTAAGGCGGGTTTTTGATTTTGATTTTGGCTGTGTCTGCACCGCGGAAGTCAATGTCGAGATTCTCGTCTTCGGCCCAGATGTTTACGCTCTGCCATTGTCCGCAGTCAAGCACCACTGTGCCCGGTTTGTCAACCGTGATGTTCATCTTGTACGTGTTGTCGGTCGGGTTGACCACTGTCTCTGACAATACGTTCTTGTTGAACCCGTCACGTTGATACGCGGTCATCTTGAAGTCTTTTCCGTCTTCGTTGAGGAATTTTACGTGCCCCTTTACTTCAATGGTGTGCTGGGCTTGTAAATTTCCTCCTCCCCAGCAAATTAAGGCCAGGATCAGCATAATTAAGCTCTTGTTCATAATGTGTTCTGTTAATTAAGGTTTATATTGATACACTTTATCTAAAGAATACAGAACAAATATAAGGGAGAAAAACAGCTATTGCAAATAAAAAAAGGAAAATTTCACAAAGATAAGCAAAAAAAAGAAGACTTGTGGGTGTTCTCATCGGCGCATATAATCCACGAAGCTATACGCGTGTGCATGTCGTTCGTCTGCGTCATGTGTTTCCCGGGAAACTTCTTTCCACACTTGCGGGTCTATCTCCGGGAAAAATGCGTCGGCTGCAGCGGGGGTGTTGTCAATGTGTGTCAGACAGAGTCGGTCGGCCAACAGGAGAGCTTCCTTGTAGACGCTGGCTCCACCGATGATGTAGACCTCCTCCTCAGTGAGGCAGTGGGAGAGGGCTTCCTCAAGCGAAGAGAAACGTTCAGCTCCGGCAAACTGAGCGTTTGTCCGGCGGGAGAGCACAATGTTTCGCCGGTTGGGCAGGGCACCCTTCGGGAGCGACTCGAAAGTGCGTCGGCCCATGATGATGGTGTGGCCCGTGGTGAGCGACTTGAAACGTTTCAGGTCGTTCGGAAGCCAATAGAGGAGTTTGTTCTCGTGGCCGATGGCGCGGTTGGCTGCCAGCGCGGCAATGATGCAGACGGTCATCACACGGCCACTTTGCCCGCGATGTGCGGATGGGGGTTATAGTCGGTCAGTTCAAAGTCTTCATAGCGAAAGCTGAAGATGTCCTTCACCTCCGGATTGATGTTCATGTGGGGCAGAGGGCGTGGCTCACGCGTCAGTTGCAGGCGTACCTGTTCTATGTGGTTGAGATAGATGTGTGCATCGCCCAGCGTATGGACAAAGTCTCCGGCCTTCAGCCCTGTGACTTGTGCCATCATCATGAGTAGCAAGGCATACGAGGCAATGTTGAACGGCACACCCAGGAAACAGTCGGCACTGCGCTGATAGAGTTGCAGGCTGAGCCGTCCGTTGGCCACGTAGAACTGGAAAAGCATGTGGCAGGGTGGGAGGTTCATGTGGCTCAGGTCGGCCACGTTCCACGAGCTCACAATGATGCGCCGTGAGTCTGGATTGTGCTTCAACGTGTCCACAACCTCCTTTATCTGGTCGATGTGCCCGCCGTCGTAGTCGGGCCACGAGCGCCATTGGTAGCCGTAGATGTGTCCCAGGTCGCCGTCGGCATCGGCCCATTCATTCCAGATGCGCACGCCGTGTTCTTGCAGGTATTTCACATTGGTGTCTCCGTTCAAGAACCATAGCAGTTCGTAGATGATGGATTTCAGGTGGAGTTTTTTCGTCGTCAGGCAGGGAAAGCCGTTGCTCAGGTCAAACCGCATTTGGTGGCCGAACACGCTGATGGTGCCCGTGCCCGTGCGGTCGTCCTTGCGCACACCCTCGGTGAGGATGCGGTCGAGGAGGTCGAGATATTGTTTCATGTGTGGTGCTTCTTAGTGTTTGCGGTTGCAAAAGTACGCAATTTCATTCTCTTTGCGAAAAGAGGTTGCAGATGCCCACAATTGTCAGACCGATGATGACGGCGAAGAGCGAGTGCAGCTGCGCTTTGTTCCATTCCAGTGTTTCGATGATGTGCAGGATGCTTTTGCCGTAGTCAATCACCACATCCACACCTCCCATAATGACAAACAAAGCAATTACAGCCACTGCGCCTACGGCCCGTATGATGAGTGCGATGCGTTCATAGCGGTGCGGAAGCAGTTCCATCACCTGCTTGGTGAACCCGTCGTCGGGCACTTCGCGGCGGTTGGCTTGCAGGAAACTTGCCACCGGGTCTTTTTCTTGGTTAAGATTCATAGCCATGTTGTTTTAAGTAGTTTGACAGTTTGGCCTTTCCCCGTGCCAGGTGTGACTTCACGGTGCCTTCGGGCATACCCGTGATGGTCGCAATTTTCGGGATGGTGAGATCTTCCATGTAGAAGAGCGTCAGGCAGGTGCGCTCCTCTCTTTTCACTTGGGCCAGGGCTTCGTAGATGTCGATGCGTGCGTCCACGGGCGGTTGTTCGCACGTCCCTTCCCTGTCGGGCGGCACATCGTTAAGCCGCGAAGTCTCTTTTCTGCTGCGAAGATAATCATAAAGCACGTTGTGTGCAATGCGCAACAACCAAGTGGAGAAATTCGACAGGCCCTGAAACGCTCCCAGATTGAGCCAGACGCGGATGAACGTCTCTTGTGCCAGGTCGTCGCTCAGCGAGACGTCGCCCAGCGTCTGGTGCAGGAAGAAACGACGCACCTGCGACTGGTGCCGTCTGACCAGCGTGTCAAATGCCTGTCGATTGCCTGAGATGACTACTTGCGCGATGAGCGAAAAGTCGGTCAGCGTTTTCATTGTTCATCCGGTGTGGGATTCTCCGTTTTTTCAGGTTGTGACTTTTCTGCCGCAGCAACTGTCGGTTGCTCCGGCATTTCTTTCTGGCAGAGCTTTTTTTCCTCCCGTTTCTTCAAATATCCGGCCACGGCTTCGCCTGCACCGATGAAGAGCACGAGGAGGCCGACGGAACTGATTCCTGCTTCGCCCGTGAGCATAATGAAGAATATGAATACTCCGAGACCGGTGAACATCATGCGTATGCCGTGTTGGAGCGGATTGCGTTTTTTTTGCTTTTCTTCGTTGATGACCAAGTTATACAGCTCCACAACATTCTCTTGCCCCGACTCCAGCATTTTGTTGATTAGCCGATATTTTGCGCGCTGGTTCTTCCAACGGAAAAAGAGATAGAAAAAAACGATGGCGATGGGAAGGCCGAATATCATGATGATGGCGATTATGTCTTCGATTGTGTCTTCGCTTATGTTTGATTCCTGCTGAAGGCGTGACACTGTTTTTTGCAGACGGGCTATTTCGGCTTCGGCCTTTTCCAGTTCTGACACCATCACGCTGTCTGAGGCCTGCATGCAGGTGTCAGTCGTGAGGGCGGTGGTTGTGGAGTTTTGTGCAACAACGTGGGAAAGCGGTGCGCTCGTGCCCAGCATGAAGCAGGCGGCGAGCAGAAAGATAATCTTTTTCATAATGTGTTTTTTTAAATGGTTTTCTATGTGTTAGACGCAGGTGAAGGATGGAAAGGTTGCAAAAGTAGGCAGATTTTCCTTTTTTTCTCAATGAGTAGGAACAATCTCAACAAAATTTCTTTTCAGACAGTCTCTGCCTCATGCTGCATGAAGGTTGTTGGTGGTTGCCCCTTAGGCTAGCCGGGTGTGCCCTCCTTTCCGTCCCTGTCCGCCCTCCTTTCGGTGTTTGCTTACCCTCCTTTCCGCTCTCAGGCGGAGTTAAGTTTTGGAGAAAGTTGTGTGGTGTTATATGTAAATAGTTGGTAATAAGGTTCTTTATAAACTGCCTTCCGGATGGGCTTCGGCAGCCGCGACGTGTGTGTGCAAGGTGGAGACAATTCTTGGTGCCGGCCGGATTGGTTTGTGAAAATAACGGACAATGTCTCTTTGCAAGGTCGAACCCATACGGCGGCATCGGAGGCCGGGCACATCGGCTGGTGCATGGAACTCAAAGATTTTGCCTACTTTTGCAGTGGATAAGAATTGTCGGAAGAATGAAACTACCAGAAGCATTTGTCACCCGCACCCGCGCCCTGCTGGGCGATGATGATTATGCCGCTTTCGAAGCGGCCTTGCAACGTGAACCGCTCACCAGCCTGCGTTTCAATCCCGGAAAGAACATTATCAACGCCCTTTCGTCGCCCGTCCGGTTGCGGCCCGTGCCTTGGGCTTCGGAGGGCTACTATGCCGACGAGCGGCCCACGTTCACGTTCGACCCCCTGTTTCATGCCGGGTGCTACTACGTGCAGGAAGCCTCGTCCATGTTTGTGGAGCAGGTTTTTCGTCGCTATGTGGACCGTCCGGTCGTGGTGCTCGACCTCTGCGCCGCTCCCGGAGGTAAGTCAACGCACATCCGCTCGCTCCTGCCCGAAGGCAGTCTGCTGGTGAGCAATGAAGTGATGCGTTCACGCATCGGGGTGCTGGCCGAGAATCTGGTAAAGTGGGGGCATCCTGATGTGGTGGTCACCCATGCCGACCCGGCTGACTTCACTTCACTGAAGTCGGTGTTTGACGTCATTCTGACTGACGTGCCTTGTTCGGGTGAAGGCATGTTTCGTAAGGATGCCGTGGCTGTGGACGAATGGAGCACGGACAACGTTGCACTCTGTTGGCAGCGTCAGCGGCGCATCCTGACCGACGTGTGGCCTTCGCTGAAACCGGGCGGTCTCATTATATATAGTACCTGTACTTATAATACATGTGAAGATGAGGACAACGTGGCCTGGCTCCGTGACACCTTCGGCGCCGAGCCGCTGACTGTGCCCTTCTCTCCCTCTTGGGGCATCACGGGCGACCTCTCAGGCCGTGGGCTGCCTGTCTGCCGTTTTCTGCCCCACCGCACGGAAGGTGAAGGCTTTTTCCTGGTAGCTTTGCGCAAGCCCCGAGACGGTGACGAACCGGCACCGCTTTGCCGGAAGAAGGAGCGCAAGGGCAAGACGCCTGCCGTGCCGGCCGGATGCCGCGCATGGCTGCGAGAGCCGGACGCTTGGGAGTGGGCGTGTGACGGTGAGCAGGTGACAGCCGTTGCACGCCCGTGGAAGGAACTGGTCGGCTTGCTCCAGCAACATCTTCGGGTCATCTCTGCCG
>CAZOKL010000017.1:0-9439 GCA_964580305.1 uncultured Bacteroides sp. | reverse complement strand
CCGTGGAAGGAACTGGTCGGCTTGCTCCAGCAACATCTTCGGGTCATCTCTGCCGGTGTCAGGGTGGGAGAGGTGAGGGGGAAAGACCTCATCCCTTCACATGCACTTGCCATGAGCACGGTGCGTGCCGATGCATTTCCCGTTTGCGAGCTGGATTACGGTCAAGCCGTTGCCTACCTGCGCAAGGAAGCTCTCCGCTTGCCCTCCGATGCGCCGCGTGGTTATGTGCTGGTGGCCTATCGGGGCGTGCCGTTGGGTTTCGTCAAGAGTTTGGGGTCTCGTGCCAATAATCTCTACCCTGCAGACTGGCGCATTCGTAGCACCTACCTTCCCGAAGCGGTGAGATGTTTATAAACATACTTTTTTTCTTGAAATAATGCTAAATAAGTGTTATTTTTGAACACAACTAAATCGAATGTTCGGAAAGGAGGTACGTTTATGAAAACAATGACCTGCGTTATCGTGTCCTTCCTCATGCTGTTTGTTGGAGCAGAAGGACTTCATGCACAAGAAGATGTACACGAAAGAGTGCTGACAGCTCAAGACTCATTGCACTACTGCATGCAGCAGGGGCAGAAAGCCCTGCTGGCACGACATCCTGAGGCTGCTTTCCGGTGGTACAGGCGTGCCGCACGTTATGACTCTCCCTCGGCCTTTCTTGCGCTTGGAAACTGTTACTATTTTGGCTATGGCACCCCCTGCGATTATAATAAGGCCTATCAATGGTTTTACAAGGCAGCTTCGCAGGGCAACACCGTGGCAGAATACAGCATGGGCCGTTGTTATTATTACGGGCACGGTGTGCGTCGCGACGGCAAACAGGCTGCGGCGTGGTTCCGCATTGCTGCGGAAAAGGGGCATCCGATGTCCAATTACTATCTTGGATGCTGTTACAAGGATGGCGATGGTGTGCCCGGCAGTTATCCCAAGGCTGTGGGCTACTTTGAAAAAGCGGCAGCCGACAGCATCCCCTCTGCGAGCTATATGCTGGGGACACTTTATGAATCCAAGGCCGATGGTTGGCAGACCGACCCCCAAAAAGCGTTCGACTGTTTCCGTCGTTCTGCTGAGCAAGGTTATGCCAAGGCACAATACAAGTTGGCCAATTATTATGAGACCGGTCGCGGTGGGACGCGTGATTTCTCGCTGGCTCGAACGTGGTATCTGAAGGCTGCTCAAAATGATGATGCGGATGCCCAGTTCCGTTTGGGACGTTGCTATTACTACGGGCTGATTGACACGAAGATTGACTACAAGGAAGCCTATTACTGGATGGCGAAAGCTGCGGCTCAAAACCACTCCCGTGCTCAATATCATGTGGGCATGATGTATATGAACGGTGATGGGCTGGAACAGGATTATGACCGTGCGTATGCCAATTTCCGTCGTTCAGCCGAACAAGGCTATATTCCGGCCATATATTATCTGGGCCGTTGCTATTTGAACGGCTATGGCGTGAAGGCCAACCGGCGTAGCGCCATTGAGTGTTTCCGCAAAGCAGCCCAGGCCGGCAATTCATCGGCCAGAGCTGAACTGTTGTTGCTGGAAAAGGATTAATAATTCGAATCAGGAGTTGAAACGGGAGCTCTGCTTCACGATGTAATTATCCACGTCGGCAGATTGCAATTTGCCGACTCCCGTTGTGGTATTCATCTTCCGGATAGACAGTTGAAGAAGAATCTGGGAATGAAACGGTTAGGCTTCATACACTTTGAACAAGGTGGTGTTTTGCAACACGAGCGGCTTGTTATGTGCGAAAAAGATGATGCCGTCTGCTGGTGCCTTGATTTCGTGCAATATTCCTCCTTCGTATGGGTCAATGATGTGTGCCACTATTTCTCCTTTCTTTATTTCGTTGCCCACTGTTTTTATTTTGTGGAGGATGCCTGCCACAGGAGTTTTGATGGAGTCCAATTCTGATTCGAGGATAACCCGGGAGTTGAAGTCTGGATGCGTGACACCAGAATACCGGACTATGCCGACACGGTGCATGAAGCGCAACAAGGAATTGATGATGTAGGGCGCCATCTCCCCTTCCACCTGATTGTTCTGCCCGCCATAGACGGAGTAGGCTTTTGTGTCCCAGATTTGCCAGTTGTAGTTTAGCAAGGTCGTGTCGAAAGGTGAAGACTTGCGCAGGCAGATGTATGGCAGTCCGAACAAGCCGGCTGTCTCTACATCTTCATAGCCCGTTTGAATCATACGCACGTGGGGTATGAAGTCACCCGGAACGTAGAAGCTGGCAAGTTGTATGCCGTAAGTATATCCTTGAATGGCATTGAACAGGTGTGCAGCTATGCGCTGGGTCGTTTCCCCCTTGTCATAACCCGGAAACATGCGGTTGATGTCTGTATTGTCCATTGCCCAGAAACGTTTCTCGATGTTCATCGAAAAAGGATTTGCCGAAGGTATTACCAGGATTTCGTTTCCCGGTATCAGTTGCCCGTTTTGCTCCATGGCAGAAAGACGCGCTACCATCTGTGAGCAGATGTATTGTTGCTCTATTTCGTCTCCTCGCATGGCACCTACGATGGCGATGCTCTTTTCTCCGGAACCAAAGCGGAATCCCAATATGCGGAATGTGTCGCGGAAAGGAGATTCCATGCTGAATATGATTTCTTTTTTCATGGTGTCGTGTTCAACTTTTATGTTTATAACCTATGAATGCGTGCCAATAAAGACCCCTGATATACGACAGGGTATGCACGCAGTGTAAAGAGCAACCCGTGTGCGGTGGACAAAACCTGCTGGAGCACTTCTCCTGTCAGCGGACTGACGATGGCTCCTATTTCTTCTCCTTCGTCTACGATAATATTGTTTTTAATCTCAGTCAGGAAAATGCCTGAAACATCTGCGTTGATGAAGTTTACTTCGTCTGCTACAGATACGACAGGGGAGGTTATAGTCTGTGGATCAGGTTGTTCGCTCCACATTCCCATGTTGTGCATCAGGTTCAGAATCCCGTAGACGAGCCGGTTCCCATATCCGTGGTTGATACGCATCCCTACTCCCATTTCTACCACTAAAGTCGGCGTATCTATGCTGTTCAACGAATGAGCCAGTGTTGTTTCCAGCACTGTGGCGGCCTCGTGTATCCAGATGAAATCTACATTGAGCAAACGGGCATAAGGAGTCAGACGTTCTGCCATGTTGATGTTGATACGTACTTGAGGAATTTCCCGCAGGAAAATGTTGCTGGAATGGATGTCTATTACCATATCGGCGCCTTTCAGGTCGTTGAGGATTGTGTGGGCTATGTATTCCTCCATCGTACCGTTCGGATTGCCCGGGAAAATACGGTTCATGTCGAGGTCGAAGTTAGGGATACCTCTTGTTATAGAGTCGATTCCCAACGGATTCAATGCCGGGTAGATTTCCAGTGTTCCGTCAAGTTTTTCTATGTGTTCTTGTACAAGCTGATTTAGCTTGAAGCATATATATTGTCCTTCCAGTTCGTCGCCATGAGTCCCGGTGACGATGCAGAGGCGTTTTTTCTTGCTTCCATTGCTTATGACATTCTTTTTTATCAATAATCGTTCGCCTACCGGCAAAGCGACGGAAGCCACTTGTTGTATTTGCATCATATTTCTTCCACTATTACACGAATTTCTGTTTGTTGTTTCGCTATGCCTGTAAAGACTCCACGATTTACCGGGCAGTCAATTGCATCGCGCCCATGCGAAAGCTTGATATATCCGCATTCAATCAGGCAGTTGTTTGTGGGATCCACTCCCCACCAGTTTCCGTTGTCAAGCACTTCCACCCATGCATGAGTGGCCCCGACGCCTGTCACGAAACCGTTAACATAGCGAGCCGGTATGCCCTTGGCGCGACACAGTGCGATGAGAATGTGCGCATAATCCTGACATACGCCTTTTTGTTGTCTGAATGCTTCAATGGCGGAGGTCTGCATCTGAGTGCTTCCCGGCATGTAACTCATGTAGGCATGGATTTTATCGGAAAGCCGTAAGGCACATTCCAAAGGAGTTTTTTCTTCGATTTCCTCAATAAATGCTTTCATCGAGGAAGACGTGGCGGTCAGTGCAGAAGGCACTTTGAACACCTCCCCAAACTTGTCTGCCGGGATACGGTAGGAAGTGAGTCGGGCTTCTCCGCCACTTACAAACACGAAAGAATCATGTGACTCTATACGGCTTCCATACTGTATCGGATTTCCCCACGCATCTACCCCATACGTAACGTAGTCTGCCGGGTGTATGAATAGCTCCCGTTTGCCCGCCTGCTGGCATGCATTGGTACAAGGCATACACCGCAGACGAAAAAAATGACTGCTTACGGGAGATTCAAAATGTATGATTGTCTGATAATTATATAAAAACTTTTTCATTTTTCCGTCTGTTGCGGAAAGTGGTCAGAGCAACACCAAATGGTTAAGATACTTCAACAGCTTTCCCTTATATTCCGCATTGTTTTCATGGTGCATGTTATATACATCTTCATCCAGCAGTTTGTCCAATTGTTGCAATATCATCAGATCGAACAGCTCTTCTTCCGTTTCTCCACATTTCTTCAAGCTGTCATACACTTCTTTTATGCGGAAAAAAGGATAATCGAAACGGATGTGCATGTCCATGTTTTCTATCAGTTTTCCTATTCTCAGAATATTCCTAATCCGCTCCTGCACGCGTTCGTCAACAGAGCCCCAGAATGCAAGCAAATAGTCGGTGATGGGCTGCAGGTCGGTAATGTTGGAGTCCTCCTTCTTCGCAGCTTCGTGAATGTGGGATAATGAGAGTTGGATGTATGACAATGTCTCGCTCATGATTTCTTCACGTAACACGATGGCATTGTCATAAGCTGATGTCAGTCCAGAGAGCAGAGAGCATGGATTTTTCCCGTCATACATATATCCCATGCGAAAACTTTCCATGTCAGTATAAAGATTGCTGGCATCCAGTTTCTGGTAGTATTCTTCGTATTCTTTGGGCTGTCCATCAATCATTTTGTCATAGTAGCGGCGCAACAGGTGCAGGCTGATATACACTCTTTCGGCATATCTCCCTAACCAGTAGAGACGGTTGGCCTTGTTTGCTGATATAGTGTAACTTATCATAATTATTATGTTTTTTAGGTAATGATATACATGTTTACCCGGCAGTGTTGTATCAATGGTTTATTGTTTTGGCGTTCCACTGGATGTCCATGACATTGCCCTCATCGCCCATTTCATCTCACTTACCTCTGGGATCTTATCTTGATATTTTTTAATATCAGGTTTCTGGGTAAGCAGGTATATCCTTTATTTGTTATATATTTTGTTTATTAGAGTTTATACACAGAAGTAAGAAATAGGTTTTTTGATTATTAGTATCCTAAAATCTTCATTCAATATAAGGTCTATAGTTCCATGACCCATGTATCCTTGAAACCTCCGCCTTGCGAGGAATTCACCACGAACGAATGCGGGTCACGGGAGAAACGAGTAAGTCCGCTTTTCCATACTTCCGTCTGTTTCCCGCTGATGACAAATGCCCGGAGGTCAGCTTTGCGTTCCACCCGTACATTACCTTCAAGCACTTCCAAGTCTTTGAAATTTATCACCTCTTGAGCTATCCACCGGCGTGGTTCGGAAATAATAAGCTGTTTCAACTCTTTCAGTTTCGCAGTGTCTAAATCTCGTCCGAAAACCACCCCGTATCCGCCAGCTTCGCTTACATCCTTGATAACTAGTTTTTCCATATTGTCCAGAATGTACCGATAGTCCTCCTTATAATAAGGAAGATAAGTAGGGGCATTGGACAGTATAGGATCTTCGTGCAAGTAGTAATCAATCATTTTAGGAACAAAATAATAGATGCCTTTATCATCCGCTACCCCGTTTCCTGGTGCATTGACGATAGCTACGTTCCCTTTTTTGTAGGCTTGTATTAGGTTGGGTATTCCCAACAGTGAGGTAGGTTCGAACACCAACGGATCGAGATATTCATCGCTGATGCGGCGATAGATACATCCTACGCGTTGTTTTTCTTTAAAAAGACCCACATAATACACACTGTCATTTTCTACTATCATATCTCCGGGATATGCCAGCGTAATTCCCATCTTTTCTGCCAAATAGGAATGTTCGAAAAAGGCGGAGTTGTATCGTCCCGGTGTCAATATGACTGAGATGCCCCGTCCGTCATTCATGTATTCCATCATGTTGCCAAGCAAATCGCTATAATTGCGATTGTCCGCTACCGCATTGTTATGGAATGTTTGCGGTGATACTTTTCGCGTAATAGTACGTGCTATCATCGGGTAAGATGCTCCCGAAGGGATGCGCAGGTTGTCTTCCAAGATAAACCATCGTCCGTCTTTGGCTTGCACCAAGTCAATGCCTGATATATGTGAATATATCCCATGAATAGGTGATACTCCTTCACATTCAGGAAGATATCCTTTGGATGAATATACAAACTCAGATGGTATAACACCGTCCCGAATGATATGTTTCTCGTGATAAATGTCATATAGAAACAGGTTCAGCGCATTGACTCGTTGTTTCAATCCATGTTCCAGCCTGTCCCAATCTTTTTTGTCTATCACCCGAGGAATGGAGTCGAAAGGAAACAACTGTTCGTTGAACACTCCATTCTTGTACACGCCAAAACGAACGCCAAATCTTTCCATCCATTTGTTGACGTTATCCCTACTTTCAATCAATGCGTCCATACTCGTAAGATTTTGTATAGTCTGTTGTATTGTTCTAGTGTGCAAAGAAAAATAAAAAATACATAGATTGTATATGTTTAATATGTTTTTGTTTGAATATTCATGTTTATTGTTTCTATTTAATCTTATATAAGCTTATTTACTATAATAAAGAAACTGTATTGCTAATAATTATTACGTTTTGAAAATTTGTCTGTTTCTTGAAATTTCTTACCCTCATGGATTCTCAAGGCTGACGGTTATCTCGGCTTCCGAAAGTAGATGAACATAATTTCCTGTTCCCCTCCAAGACACGATGATGTTGTGCAGCTGAAATGGTTTGTCAAAACTGTGTTAATTTTGTTGCATTTGCTGTTGGAGTCTGCACACCATAAAGCTCTGGGTGATTTTGACGTTTTCTTATAACACAGGCATATATAAATCACAATTAATATCTAAATTTGTACGCTCGATAGAATAAGGAATATAACACATGATAGTTTGTATAGCCGAAAAGCCGAGTGTTGCTAGAGAAATAGCTGACGTGTTGGGAGCCCGCAACCGCCATGAAGGATACTTGGAAGGAAACGGCTACCAAGTGACATGGACATTCGGACACCTCTGTACTCTGAAAGAACCCCACGAATATACTCCTGCATGGAAGGCTTGGAGTTTAGGTAGCCTACCCATGATTCCTCCTCGCTTTGGTATCAAACTGATAGCCGATACAGGGGTTGAGAAACAATTCAAAGTCATCGAACGACTGATGCAGGCAGCCGATAGTATCATCAATTGTGGCGATGCCGGACAAGAAGGAGAACTCATCCAACGCTGGGTGATGCAGAAAGCAGGGGCTAAATGCCCGGTGAAACGCTTGTGGATTTCATCGCTAACAGAAGAATCCATCCGCGAAGGCTTTGCCCATCTGAAAGACCAACAAGAGTTTCAACCTCTCTATGAGGCGGGACTGTCACGCGCCATCGGTGACTGGCTACTTGGCATGAACGCCACCCGTCTCTATACCTTGAAGTACGGACAAAACCGACAAGTGTTGTCCGTCGGGCGTGTGCAAACGCCCACGCTGGCACTCATTGTCAACCGTCAACAGGAAATCGAACATTTCATTCCGAAACAGTATTGGGAACTCAAAACGACTTATCGCAGTACTCTATTTTCCGCCATTGTGCGTAAAAGCGACGAGGATTTGGCCGAAGAGGAGGCCAAGGATAAAGAAACCTCGCAAACTAAAAAGAAGGTGAAGAAGGATGATGCCAACCGAGGCATTCCTCCCATCATGGACGAGCAAACAGGACGTGCCTTGTTGGAACATATCAAAAATGAACCGTTTACAGTGACGTCTGTGGTTAAGAAAAACGGCACGGAAACCCCTCCACGACTCTTCGATCTCACGTCCCTTCAAGTGGAATGTAACAAGAAATATGCTTATTCTGCTGATGACACACTGCGCACTATCCAGTCGCTTTACGAAAAGAAAGTGGCCACTTACCCACGTGTCGATACCACTTTTCTGAGCGATGATATCTACCCCAAATGTCCAAACATACTTAAGGGGCTGACTGATTATCGCATGTTCACAGCACCACTGGAAGGACAGAAGCTGAACAAATCAAAAAAGGTGTTTGACAACTCAAAAGTGACTGACCACCATGCCATCATTCCCACAGGTATGCCACTCTCTAATCTGAATGATATGGAACGTCGTGTATTCGACCTCGTAGCACGCCGTTTTATTGCTGTGTTTTATCCTGACTGCAAGTTTTCCACAACAACCGTATTTGGTAAAGCCGGAGATGTGGAGTTCAAGGTGACAGGACGTCAGATATTGGATCAAGGCTGGCGTGTATTGTTTAACAAAGATACTACTAATACTTCCTCGGACGATAACGACAAACTTACCGACGACGAGCGTACTCTGCCAATCTTTGCCAAAGGCGAAAGTGGGCCGCACGTGCCTGAATTGAACGAGAAATGGACACAGCCTCCCAAACCCTATACGGAAGCAACACTGCTTCGCGCAATGGAAACGGCTGGAAAACTGGTAGACAACGACGAGTTGCGCGATGCACTGAAAGAAAACGGCATTGGACGTCCGTCAACTCGTGCGGCTATCATTGAAACATTGTTCAAACGCCACTATATACGTAAAGAGAAGAAAAACCTCATCGCCACCTCTACCGGCATGGAACTGATTGGTCTCATTCATGAAGAACTACTGAAATCAGCCGAATTGACCGGTATCTGGGAAAAAAAACTGCGCGAAATAGAACGCCAAAGTTACGACCCACGCCAATTTCTCGAAGAACTCAAACATATGGTGATCGACATCGTGCACCAAGTACTCAGCGACAATACAAACCGTCGTGTGTCGACGCAAGAAAGCATCGTTGAGGCGGTGGATAAAGGAGTCAAACGCCGTGCTGTCAGAAGGAAAGCCACGTCGATCAAGCCACGTCCTGTGTTTGAAGGACAGCCTTGTCCGCTTTGTGGCAAAGGACATATCATCAAGGGTAAGACAGCCTATGGTTGCTCGGAATGGAAAAACGGATGCACATTCCGCCAAGCATTTGACATAAAAGCATAAAGCATAACATTCCTTCAATCCATCTTACCGTGAAAACCTGCTTGTTTTCATCCTGTATATTCTAGGAACATTTACTGAATATCCCTAATTTAATTCCGCCAATGGGTTAATTATAATTTATCGAACTTACGTTATGTTAAGAATCTTCACAGGTGTCCAAGTTTGCAAGGTTCGTGTAAGCCA
>CAZOKL010000016.1:9449-29831 GCA_964580305.1 uncultured Bacteroides sp. | reverse complement strand
TCCATGCAGGATTTTCCGAAACGCTTCTTTGGCAGAAGATGCCAACGTCCGGGGCATCGGACCTCCCCCTGGAACCGGGGGACGGGCGGAAAGGAGGGGAAGCTCGGGCGGAAAGGAGAGCGTGCTCGGACGGAAAGGAGGGCGTGCTCAAGCGGAAAGGAGGGCGGACAAGCACGCGATTGATGGCTTCGAAAGGCATGCACAATCTCCCAATTACCAACGACTTACAGGTATGCAGAAAACAGACATACGGAAAGGCACCCCCGCCCCGAGCAGCAAAGAAACAGCCCGGCAAGAACACCTGCAAAGACATGGCAGAGGTTAAGAAAAGAGTTTACACCATTCAACAGAAAACTTCGCCGGAAAGCGATGTCCTGAAAGAAAGTGCGCTTTGTCTCATTTTTCTTTCCTGCGAATAATACGCTATATTTGAAGAACTTTAGAACATATAATTTATGTTTTGACCGATTACTTTTGCCGCACTTTAGCAATAACACAACAATTATGGCAGCAGGAAGTGTTCATCCGGGCGATTCAGAGCCAAAATGGCAGGACGACAAAAATGATTATATGGACAGGAACATTATATTTTTGAACAACGTGAAAGACTTGTCCATCGTCGATGACTTGCCGCGAAAGAACATGTTCGTTTCGATTATATGCTACAAGGGGCGGCTTCAGCTAAAAATAAACACGATACCCCATACTGTGCAGACAAGCCAAATCTTGTCATGCCACCCGAACGACGCTCTCAGCGACACCATGATAAGCCCTGACTTTCAGGGGGCAATCTTATGCCTGTCATCCGAAATCGTCCTACAGCTGTTTGGCGAAAACGACATCTGGAGCTATTTCTCACGCTTCTCAGCCTCGCCCATTGTCCACATCAGCAAGGAGAGCCTGAGAATGCTGAAGATTTATGATGAAGCTTTCCACACGAAGATAAAAACTGAGCAGAGCGTGTTCAAAAGAGAAACCCTCAGCCTCATCATCAAATGCCTGCTCTACGAAATCATGGAGAACATGAACACCTACATGCCATCCCTGACAAAAGGATTGAGCCAGAAAGACATCCTGTTCAAACATTTCATTGACCTGCTATCCGGAAGCACAGTGAAACCACGCTCTGTGTCATGGTATGCCGAACGGCTGTGCATCACACCCAAATATCTGTCAACCGTGTGCAAGCAAGTGACCAACAAGACGGCTTTCGAATGGATTAATGAGTATGTGGCTGTTGACATCTGCCATCTGCTGAAGAACACCAATAAGTCCATTAAAGAGATTGTTGACATCCTGAAATTCCCCAATGCATCGTTCTTCGGTTCCTATTGCCGGAAACGCTTCGGAATGTCACCGATGGAATACCGCAAACACTTGAGGATACCCTCTCCTCAGAAAACAGAAGATAAAAGATGAGCAAAGTGACCACACGTGAAGCAGACATGAAACGGGCACATATACCACCACTCCCTATTGATTCTGCCACGACATCCTGCACCACCCCATTTTTCACCAGCACCGACGGGCGGCTCGTGACCGACTCGCCGGACGGTTGCCGGGAGTGATAAAAAAGATATTTGCACAAACTATGAAACGACGAATAAACAACCTGTTTTTCCTCATCGGCGTCATAGCCGTGATTGTGATGTTCTGCTCCTTCGACGTGAGCTTCGCCGAGCTGTGGCAATACATCGTGCAGGCAAACTATTGGCTGGCGGCCATCTTGGGGCTGTGGGTGCTGCTCTATGTGATGAACACGTGGTCATGGATGATTATCATCCGCGGAAGTGGCCCGTGCACCATCAGCTTCCCGCGGCTGCTGAAACTCACCGTCACAGGTTTTGCCCTCAACTATGCCACCCCGATGGGCTTGATGGGCGGGGAGGCCTACCGCATCATGGAGCTGTCGAACTTCATTGATGTGCGGCGGGCCACCTCTTCCGTGGTGCTCTTCGTGATGATGCATGTGTTCAGCCACTTCTGGTTCTGGGTGACAGGCATCGTGGTCTATCTGATTCTTGCCCTTGCCGGCAACTTGCCAATCAATGCCGGCACCCTCCTCATCTTGGCACTTGCAGCCCTGTTCTGTGGCGCAGGCATCTACCTGTTCATCCGAGGCTACAAGAAAGGAATGATTGTCAAGCTGATACGCATCCTAAGCAAAGTGCCAGGCTTGCGTGGATGGGGAAAACGCTTTTCAGAGAAGCATCGTGACGACCTGGAGAGAATCGACCGCCAGATTGCCGAACTGCACGGACAGAACAAACGCTCCTTTTTCGGGAGTTTCCTGCTGGAGTATGTCGGACGCCTATTTCAAAGTTTCGAAATCTTTTTCATGCTGATGATGTTCGGCATCGACGGGGGTGGAGGAGCAGAGGGCTATGCCCTGATGTTCATCCACTCATTTCTCGTCCTGGCGTTCACCTCGCTGTTTGCCAACCTGCTGTGCTTCCTGCCTCTGCAGCTGGGCGGACGCGAAGGCGGCTTCGCCATCTCTGTGGCACAGATGGGCATGACCGGAGGCACGGCCATGTTTGTCAGCATCATCAGCCGCATACGCGAACTGTTCTGGACATCCATCGGATTAGCACTGATGAAAATAAAGACCGGTGATTCCAACTAAAAGTTCTCAGACCATGACGAAGCAGACGATCATTACCAGAACGATGACCCTGTCATCCTAAACCGATCGTTTCTCTTCAAAACTTACTATAAAACAACAAATAAAACACATATAAAACAATGGGTAAAGAAACATCTAAAAGGATTCAGACTTCAATCCTTAACAATGCTGAGAAAAAAGTATTAATATGGCTGGCCCAAAGACAACCGAAATGGATGACTTCAGACTGTCTGACCTACATCGGAGTGTTCGGTTCCGTGCTCTACATGGTGGGAGGATGGCTGACCAACATAAACATCAACTACCTGTGGCTCTCCTCGTTCGGGCTGTTCGTCAACTGGTATGGCGACAGCCTGGACGGAACGCTGGCCCGCGTGCGCAACACCCAACGCCCTGTCTACGGCTTCTTCATCGACCACACACTGGACGCCCTGACCACATGCATGATTTTTATCGGTGTAGGCCTCTCGCCCCTTTTACGCATGGACGTGGCCTTGTTCATACTGGCCGGATACCTCTGTCTGTCGGTCTACACCTACATCTGCACCATCCTCAAAAACGAGTTCCGGCTGACCTATGGCTACATGGGGCCCACGGAGCTTCGCCTGCTCCTCCTCCTGTCCAACACGGTGTATATCTATGTCCCCGCCGTGAAACACCACTATCACATCGGCAACATCGAACTGGGTTTGTTCGATATCATCGGCATCGTGGTTGGCACACTCCTCTTCCTCGCCTACATCTGCCGAGAGGTGAAAGACGGCCGGACGTTTGCCGCACAAGACCCTCTGAAAAAATAATTTCACGCATCGTTTTTTGTCTTTCCGCAATCCCGTCGAGGCATCCGGCCAAAGCACAGAGCACACCGTCCAAACACCCCTTGAAACAGGGAAAGCCTTACCCTTAACTCCGTGCCCGGGCCGAAAGGAGGGCGGCCGAGCACGGAGTCTAGGGCCAGGTCGGCCGCCCTCTATGCCCTGCATGGCGGGCTTTCTACGGGACGACAAAAATGAATGGAGCGGACAGGTGCCTCTTTTCAAGAGAGCATCGTCCGCTCCATTTCTGTGTCGGGAAACGGGAATCAGAAAACGGGGAAACAGGGCAGAACATTCACCGCTTGCGCGACCTGAACACCAGGCGCACCAGCAGAAAGTTCACCGGGATGGCAATGGCAAACACGGGAAGGGGGGCCCACTCTTCGGGGACGCCCAACCAAAGGAAGAGGTTCAACAGGCACATATGAAGCAAATAGTTCACCAGATGGGCTCCGCCGAAACCGCCTGCCCGCTTCCATGACGGATGCGAACGGAAGGTGAAGTAGGCCGTGAGGTAGAAGTTGGCGATGAAGCTCAGCACGTAGCCGGCCGTGTAGGCCACGTTTTCATTAAGGCTGACGTAGCGCCACAAAAGATAATATATGCCATAGTGGAGTGCTGTGGCCAGAGCGCCCACCAAACCAAAACGGATGATTTCGGAAAGCGAGCGATGCATGCCTCGGTTTCTTTTTTGCATGGTCTATTGCAGGACATCTTCCGCCAGCCGGAGCGCGGCTTCCACCGTGTCGTCCATGTCGGCATAAGTGTATTGTGCCAGCCGACCTCCGAAGAGGACGTCCACACAGTTGTCGGCCAGCGTGCGGTAACGTTCATAAATACGGGAGTTGCGCTCGTCATTCACCGGATAATAGGGCTCTTTGCCCGGAACGAAGTCATCCGGATATTCATACGTAATGACCGTCTTCGGCTGGGTGCCGAAAGCAAAATGCTTGTGTTCGATGATGCGCGTATGGGGGACGCTGCGCTCGGTGTAGTTCACCACGGCATTGCCCTGAAAGTTGTCCGTGTCAAGCACACGGTGGTCAAAACGCAGACTACGATATTCCAGCCTCCCGAAGCAATATTCGAAATATTCGTCGATGCAGCCCGTGAAGAGCACCGTGTCAGACAGGACGTCCAGCTCCGAACGGTGGACGAAGTAGTCCGTGTTGAGCCTCACCTCGCTGCCTTCAAGCAGTGCATCAATGAGCACATTATAGCCTCCCTCCGGGATGCCTTGATAGCGGTCGTTGAAATAGTTATTGTTGAAAGTGAAGCGGAAAGGCAGGCGACGGATAATGAAAGCGGGCAGTTCAGTGGCGGCTCGTCCCCACTGCTTCTCGGTGTATCCCTTGATGATTCGTTCATAGATGTCGCGCCCGCCCAACTTCAAAGCCTGTTCCTCCAAGTTACGTGGCTCGGCTATGCCGGCATAGGGAGCACGTTCTTGTTCGATGCGTGCACGTGCCTCTTCGGGTGTGCGTGTACCCCAAAGCTGATAGAAAGTATTCATGTTGAAAGGCAGGTTGTAGAGGTGGCCCTCATAGTTGGCCAGAGGCGAGTTGGTAAAGCGGTTGAAGGTGACAAAACGGTTGACATAGTCCCACACACGCTGATTGTCCGTGTGGAAGATGTGGGCGCCATAATAATGCACCTGGATGCCCTCCATCTCCCGACAATAGATGTTGCCACCCGTATGCGGCCGCTTGTCCACCACCAGGCAACGCTTTCCCCGACGTGTGGCTTCATGGGCAAACACGGCTCCGAACAGGCCGGCACCCACAATCAGATAGTCATAAATCGCTTTCATTATCTTTGGAATAAATTGAATTAGTTTTGCAAATATAGGACTTTTGCTTATAACATGTTATATATCCGCTTTTTTGTACTACTTTTGCGCCCAGGAACATACAGAATAGACCTTAACTCGATGAAAAGATTCTTCCAATCATTTTCCTACTTACTGGCAGTCCACGTGACGGGACTATTTTTTCTGACACTTTTCCGCTTGCTGTTCTGGATGGATGTCCGTCCGCAAGTGCCCGACGAATTGCGAAGCGACATCGGCATGGTGCTGACGGCTTTCGTGCGCGGCGTGTGGTTCGACAACGTGATTGCCTGCTACGTGTTGATTGTGCCCCTGGGCGTGTGCGGCATTGCTGCACTATTTGGCTATTACGGCAAGTGGCTCTTCCGCTCGTGCCACTATTACTTCGTGGCGTTCTATGCGCTACTCTTCCTTTCTGCGGCAGCCAACATCCCATACTATCTTTACTTCACCAAAGTGCTCAACTCTTCCATTTTCAACTGGTTTGAATATGGCACGACGACTGCCTCCATGGTGGTCGGCGAGAGTTCCTATTATAAATACATCGCCTATTTTCTGGTGGCGACGGTTTTGTTTTCCGTCTTGACCGGCCGTTATACACGGGTGATACGGTTGCACCTCGTGAGTCCGCGACCCGTCTCCTGGCCGCAGCGTGGCGGCATCCTGCTTGCCACGGCCTGCTTTGTCGGCCTCTGTTTGTTCGGCATCCGCGGACGCATAGGCTATAATCCGATAAAAGTCAGCGCCGCTTATTTCTGTCTGAACCCTGTGCTCAACCAAATGGGCATAAACCCTACGTTCAACCTCATGGCCAGTGTGGTCGACGACAATCGTTCGGAAAACAAGGTGCTCCATCTCATGCCTGCCGACGAAGCTGTGCGCAACGCACAGTCATACCTGCACCGTACAGGCATCGACGGCATCTCTCCTCTGGCTCGTGTGGCAGAAGCAGACACTGTGCCTTCACGCAAGAATGTGGTGATGGTAATGATGGAGTCCATGTCTGCCAGCCTGATGCAGCAATTCGGACAAGAAGCCCGTCTAACACCTTATCTGGACAGCCTCTATCACGAGTCGCTCTCCTTCGCCAATTTCTATTCAGCCGGCAACCACACAAACCACGGCCTCTATGCCACACTCTATTCATTCCCCTCGGTGATGAAGCGCAATGCCATGAAGGGTTCGGTCATCCCCACCTATTCAGGACTGCCCACCGTGCTGCGTGACAACGGCTATGCAACGATGTTTTTCATGACCCATGAGTCGCAGTATGACAACATGAACGCTTTCTTTCGCACTAACGGTTATCAGGAAATCTATTCGCAGGAGAACTATCCGCACAACAAGGTGGTCAACGGCTTCGGCGTACAAGATGACTTTCTGTTCTCCTATGCCCTGCCTGTGCTCAATCGCCATGCGGCCACGGGCAAACCTTTCTTTGCCACCTTGCTGACCATCAGCAACCACCCGCCCTACATCATCCCGCCACACTTCCACCCTGAGACCGATGTGCCGGAACATCAGATTGTGGAGTATGCCGACTGGTCGATTCGCTGCTTCATGGAAGCAGCCTCCCGCGAGCCTTGGTTTGACAACACGATATTCGTCTTCCTGGGCGACCACGGCAAGATGGTGGGCACGGCCGACTGCGAGCTGCCACAGTCATACAACCACATTCCTTTCATCATCTATGAGACAGGCATCACTCCCGAGGAGCGCACCGACTTTGCCGGACAAGTGGACGTGGCTCCCACACTTCTGGGCATGCTTGGCATCAGCTACACACAGAACAACTTTGGCATTGACCTGCTGAAGGAACAACGCCCTGCCATGTTCTACACGGCTGACAACACCGTGGCAGCCCGCGACAGTGCCCACTTGTATGTTTATGACCCGACAGTGCAGCGTGAGTTCTGCTATGACACGTCGGACGGCACTCCGCATCCGACTGTGATGTCAGAACCATACAGTCGACTGAAGTCCTACTGCTTCTCCATGCTCCAAGCCACAGAGTGGATGGTACAGCAAGGCATGACGCTCGACCATCCCAAGAGCAAATAGTCCGGTCACACAGACAGCTTCCGGTTGCAATGTCTGCTCCGGATTTTCCAAACTCATCGGATACGTATCAGAAAGGCACGCTCAGTCGTGCCCAGTAATTGAAGTGTTTCGACGTGAAAGCCGCACGGCATAGAATGAAATGAAAGGGTGTCAAAGCCGACATAAAGCCGGTCGAACGAGTCGCCAATGAGATGTCTTTAAATAAGCCCGCATATCAGAATTTAGCTTTCTGTTTCATCCGGTGTTCCCACTCGGCTTTGGTGCGTTTCCACCGCTTGTGTGACCAAAGCCAGTATTGTGGCGCACGGCATATCATTTGTTCCAGATGCTGCATGTAGAGGTCGGTCACTTCATATTCCGGGATGGCTTCAATGTCGTCCACCATGCGGTAGAGATGGCAGTGATAATAGCCTCGGCGCGGACGAGTGACCTCTGCGAAATAAATGACAGCATCCATCTTCCGACCGATTTTCTCTGTGCCGATGAACACGGGAGTCTCATGGTGGAGAAAGGGAGTAAAATGATGTATGCTGTTCCACTTTGGTGACTGGTCAGAGATAAAGCCGACAACAATCCGCTCCTTTTGACGACGCATCTCGATAATCTTGCGCAGCGTCTCCTTCATCGGGATGCATGTGCCTCCATACTGACTACGCACTCGCAGGAACAAACGGTCAAAAGCTTTGTTGTAAAGCGGGTGATAGATTTGTCCGCACATGATTTCTTTGGGAAACCAATAGGGCATGGAGGCAATCCACTCCCAATTGCAGTAATGCCCCAGATAAATGAACGTGAAGTGCTTGTCTTCCCGCTCCATGTCGCGGACGATGTCATCCGTGCCACTGAATGTCATGCGACGACGCATCTGCTCCTCCGACATGGAGAATTGTTTGAGAGTCTCCACCACGTAGTCACAGAAAAAGGCATAGAACTGCTTCTCGATGCGCGTGATTTCTGCAGGTGTCTTCTCCGGAAATGATTCTGTCAGGTTCTTGTGCACCACCCGACGGCGGTAACGCACCACGTAGTAGAGCGGGTAATAGAGTATATCGGAAACGAAGTACAGGAAACGCAGCGGAAGGAGCGAACAAGCGTACCAGAATATGAAAACCAGGTGATAGAGTATGTTCATGCGTGTTTTTCTTTTAAGATCTTCGTGGATGGCGAATGCCAAAGAAGTCCTGCAACTTGAACTTGAGCTGCTCTTTCTTCTCGAAACGCTCCAGATGACGGATTTCTTTCTGAATGCATTCGTCGACATCCCAACCGCGCAGACGGGCATAGAGCGCTATGATGTAAAACAGCAGGTCGCGTTTGTGGCTAAGACGTTTCATGTTGTCCAGACATTCGTCCGGCGTGGGATATTTGAATACGGTGCGGTTGGTGTCGATGAGGGTGAACCGGTAATGACCCGATTCATCTGTGTGATAGAGGATGTTGGTCAGGTTCAAATCACCGTGAAGGATGCCTTTTTCATGCAGTTCGATAAGAAACCGGGTAAGTGCATCCGCCAACGGGCGGTCGAAGTTTTCGGCCGAAAGCGGGACGCTTGTCGGAGGATAGTTACATTCGAGCGAGATGAAAAATCCCGTCGTGAACAGTCCGTGACGCTTGAGTTCAATGTAGGCCACTTCTTGCGGTGAGTCTATTCCCTTGCTACGCAGCATGGCTGCATATTTGTAGGCCCGTTCGGTTTTCGAGCTTTTAAAGAACGTGTAAGCAATGCGCTGGTAGATGTTCGGGTGCTTATATCGTTTCACGACAATCTTCAAGCCGTCAATTTCGTAACGCTTCACGATGTTGCGTCCTTGATAAAGCAATTCGCCAGTCTGAAAAAACGTTTCGGGTAGTTGTTTTATAAAATCCGTTAAGTTGCTGTAGTCAGGATGAATAATAACTCTCATTTCTTCTTACGGTTTGTCGATTAGTTGTTTGATTCGCTCCACGATAGTCTCCGGGCGAATGAGCGTGAGGCACGCATAATCGTCACGCATACACGGACGGTTGCCATAGATGGAGCATGGCCGGCAGGAAAGCTCAAACTGGATGGCCCGTTCGAAGGGCTGCCCCCAGCCCATGAAACCGGCATACGGATGTGTGGCTCCCCACACTGAAAGCACCGGTGTGTTCACCAGTGAAGCCAGATGCATGTTTGCAGAGTCCATAGACAGCATGACATCAAGGTGGCTCATGACAGTAAGTTCACCGTCCATCCGCAGTTTTCCTGCCAGCGAACAGACGTTTTTGTATTGTTGTTCCCAACGTTCCAGTGTGCTGCGTTCACTTTCGCCAGCACCGAACAGGAATATCCGGCAGCCGGCAACAGCAGACAAAGCCGCCACCACCTGCTCCATTTGCGGAAGAGGATAGACCTTACCCTTGTGGGCAGCAAAGGGGGCAATGCCCACCCACTTGTCTGTTCCCTTCTCCACGTCCACCACCTCACGGACAGTCTCCAGGTTGCCCTTTGCCTGTCCGAAAACAGAAGTGAACTGCGGCGTCACCTCCAGGCCGAGTGAACGGAACACATCGGCATAACGTTCAAAAGAGGTCTTCAGCGGGACGAGCTTTTTCTGAATCATGCAGGTCAACGCTTTCTTTTCACGCCGCCCTTTGTCGATACAAGCCGTCTTCACACCGTTCAGGCGGAAACGCATGCGCAAGTATTTGCTGCGCAAAACATCGTGCAGGTCGGCCACGGCATCAAAACCCATCGGGCGCAGCTCGTCAAAAAGTTGTTCCAGCCCCAGCAGACCCTTGTGCTTCCCTTTCAGGTCGGCACCCATGAAGTGGACATTGGGAGGCATCTGCCCAAAAAGCGGACGCAGAAACTCCCGGCTCAGCACCATGAAGTTCACCTCCGGATGCTGACAAGCACAGGCATGGACCACGGGGACGGTCATTGCCACGTCGCCAAGGGCTGAGAAGCGTATGATGAGCAGATGTTTCAAGTCGTTATTTAACAGTTTGTCAAGGGGCGCGCACCGTCATCGGCCGGCTACACTCCCGTCGTTTTATTTTTTGCCATACAGCACCGGATTCAGTGCCGGGTCGTTATACATCTTCATTTGTTTGTACACCTTCATGTATTTATGCCCCGCCTCGATGTCTGCCAGCAGCCGGTCAATGGCCGCAGACAAGTCTTTCTGCTGTTCCAGCAACACATGCAGCTTGCCGGAACATTGAGCCAGATGTTCGTCGGTCACGTCTGCACGTTCCGTCTCCTGACGCATGTGATAAATCTTCAAAGCAAGGATGGACAGGCGGTCGATGGCCCACGCAGGGCTCTCGGTGTTGATTGTGGCATCAGCCTGCACTTTCACATCTTTATATTTGTCCAGGAAATAACTGTCGATGAGCTCCACGAGGTCCGTGCGGTCTTGATTGCTCTTGTCAATGCGGCGTTTCAAGGCCAGGGCTTCCACGGGGTCGATGTTCGGGTCGCGTATGATATCCTCCAGGTGCCACTGCACGGTGTCTATCCAGTTCTTCAAGTACAGATAATACTCGATGCTTTTCAACTCATACGGATTGTGGATGGGAGTATCCACATTGTCAGTCTTATGATAGTCTTCTATCGACTGGACAAATATAGGACTACATAATTCGGTGAATGTCATAACTGATAATACATTTCTGCGTTCAGGTCACAAAAATAGATATTCTTGCCGAACTTTCAATATAATATTAAACAAAAGTGAAAAAAGTGCCTGACTTCTCAGTTTTTTAAACAAGAATTTCACATGAAAATAACAATAAACACGGAAATAACTCATATAAAAAACCGATAAGGCGATAATATGCCGAAGACAACGAGTCCGGTTCAAGCCTAATGCGCAAGGCCGACGCCGGCATCATCCTTCATTAAGAAAAGACAGGACAAAAGCATTGTCTCCCCACACCCTCCTCACACCCCGCATGTGCGGAAAGGAGGCCGTGCATGCCCGGAATGGATTCCGTCCCGGCACGGAAAGGAGCCGGCCCACGCACGGGGCAAAGGGTCATTCAGCGCAGAGACAACACATTGATAATCAGCCATCCTACGCAATCATCCGGAATCTAAACGGGAGCAATCCACAGAAAACAGGCATGACAAAAAGAAAAGACATAAAGACACGGCATCGTCTTGTGATGTCAGTGTCTTTATGTCTTTCAGCCGGTTCTATACCTTATTATATATAAGGGAGGAGCATACTCAATCTGCTTTGCCCGAATCGGTCAGCAGGCGTTCGATGACCTTCGGATAGTGCTCATACTCCAAGGCATGCACCTTGTGGGCCACATCGTCGGGCGTGTCGCCGGGAAGGACAGGACATTTGGCCTGAAACACCGTCGTCCCCCGGTCATACTGTTCGTCGATGAGGTGGATGGTGATGCCGCTCTCCCGCTCACCGGCCTCCACCACGGCACGGTGCACACGGTCGCCATACATGCCCTTGCCTCCATATTTCGGGAGCAAGGCCGGGTGGATATTAACGATGCGGTTCGGATAGGCCTGAATCAGAGCCTCGGGCACGCGGAGCAGAAATCCGGCCAGCACGATGAAGTCGATGCCCCGCTCTTTCATCAGGGCGGCGAGGCGCTCGCCTTGCGCAAACTCTTCGCGCGTGAGTGTGAGGGAGGGAACGTGCAGGTTTTCCGCACGCACGAGCACATAGGCATCAGGCTTGTTTGACACGACGAGGGCGACATTCACGTCCTTGTTTCCTTGAAAATGGCGGATGATGTTTTCGGCATTCGTCCCCGAACCCGAAGCAAAAATTGCGATATTTTTCTGCATATTTATCCTAAATTGTGCACATCTGCATATAATTTGTGCAAAGGATGTACAATTAATGGTTTAATTATTTGCTCATAAAGATAAATATATCTTTCTTTGCACCGCAAAAATAAGGAAATAACCACAAATTATTAATTTAAACTGTAAGATTATGTCTGAAATCGCATCAAAAGTAAAAGCAATTATCGTTGATAAATTGGGCGTAGAAGAATCAGAAGTAACTAATGAAGCAAGCTTCACCAACGACCTTGGAGCAGACTCACTGGACACTGTAGAGTTGATCATGGAGTTTGAAAAAGAGTTCGGAATTTCTATTCCCGATGATCAAGCAGAAAAGATTACTACCGTAGGTGATGCCGTTTCTTATATTGAAGCAAACGTTAAGTAATCAAGAGTTTCATAGTTAGAATTTATGGAATTAAAAAGAGTAGTAGTAACAGGCCTTGGCGCATTAACCCCGGTAGGCAACACCGCTCCTGAAACATGGGCGAGCCTGGTGGCCGGAGTGAGTGGGGCAGGGCCTATTACTCATTTTGACTCGTCCTTGTTCAAAACCCATTTTGCCTGCGAAGTGAAGAACTTCAATGTGAACGACTTCATTGACCGCAAGGAAGCACGCAAGATGGACCTCTACACACAATATGCCATCGTAGCCGCCAAAGAGGCCGTGACCGATTCGGGTTTGGATGTAGAGAAAGAAGACCGGAATAAAATTGGCGTAATTTTCGGTGTCGGCATCGGTGGCATGCACACATTTGAAGAAGAGACCGGGAACTATGCTCTTCATAAAGACCAGGGGCCAAAATACAACCCGTTCTTCATCCCGAAGATGATTGCCGACATCTGTGCCGGACAGATTTCCATTTTATATGGATTTCACGGTCCCAACTATGTGACGTCATCTGCGTGTGCCTCTTCGACCAATGCCCTGTCTGACGCATTCAACCTCATCCGTCTGGGCAAGGCCAATGTCATCGTGGCAGGAGGTGCCGAGGCAGCCATCTTCCCCTGCGGAGTGGGTGGCTTCAATGCCTTGCACGCCCTCTCGACCCGCAATGACGACCCGCAGACTGCAAGCCGTCCTTTCAGCGCCAGCCGTGACGGTTTCGTAATGGGCGAGGGAGCCGGATGCCTGATTCTGGAAGAACTGGAACACGCCAAAGCTCGCGGAGCCAAGATTTATGCTGAAGTGGCCGGTGCAGGCATGAGTGCCGACGCCCACCACCTGACAGCCTCTCACCCTGACGGGCTGGGAGCCAAGCTGGTGATGATGAACGCACTTGAAGACGCAGGAATGAAACCCGAGGACATTGACTACATCAATGTGCACGGCACATCGACTCCCGTGGGCGACGTGTCTGAGGTGAAAGCCATCAAAGCTTTGTTTGGCGAGCATGCATATAAGTTGAACATCAGCTCCACGAAGTCCATGACAGGTCACCTGCTCGGTGCCGCCGGAGCCATAGAGGCTTTGGCCAGTGTGCTGGCTGTGAAGAACGACATCGTTCCTCCAACCATCAACCATGCCGAAGGCGACAATGACGAGAACATCGACTACAATCTGAACTTTACATTCAATAAAGCACAGAAACGTACAGTGAACGCAGCTCTGTCAAACACGTTTGGCTTTGGTGGACACAATGCATGTATAATCGTTAAGAAATACGCTGAATAAGCACGGTGTTTCAGAAGACTACGATATTACATAGGATAAGGCTTCTTTTCTCCAAGGAAAAGGAGTCTTATTTTGCATTGTATCGCATCTTGGGCTTCTATCCAAAGAAAATAGATTATTACAAGGAGGCATTGCTCCACAAGTCGTCAGCTGTGCGCAGTGCCAAAGGCTATAAACTCAACAATGAGCGTCTGGAGTTCTTGGGCGATGCCATACTCGATGCCATCGTGGCCGACATCGTCTACAAGCACTTCGAGGGGAAACGCGAAGGTTTCCTCACCAATACCCGCTCGAAGATTGTGCAGCGTGAAACGCTGAACAAACTGGCCGTGGAAATCGGGCTTGACAAGCTCATCAAATACTCCACCCATTCGAGCAATCATAACAGTTACATGTGTGGCAATGCTTTCGAGGCATTAATAGGAGCCATCTATCTGGACTTGGGCTACGATGCATGCATGCGCTTCATGCAAGAACGCATCCTGCACCGCCTAATCAATCTGGACAAGGTGGCCTACAAGGAAGTCAATTTCAAATCCAAGCTCATCGAATGGTCACAGAAGAACAAAGTCGTGATTGAATTCCGCGTCGTGGAACAGACACAGGAAGTGGGAAGTCCGGTGTTCCAGTCAGAAGTAAGACTGGAAGATTTTGTCGGAGGCTCTGGCATAGGCTATTCAAAAAAGGAAAGCCAACAGGCTGCTGCCAAACAGGCTCTTACACGACTGAAAAAGGACCCCGAGTTTCTCGACACCGTGTTTGCGGCCAAGAAAGCCCGCAGCGTGACGGTGGAAATGACTGACTCACCGGCGGTGATTGTCGATGACAGTCCGATGCCTGTCTATACGGAAGACTTGGAAGATACTGCTGAAAACGAAAGACCCGTCACAACTCAAGACAACTTGCGCCCCGACTTCGACGAAGTGGAGCGCATCATTGCCGCTGCGGAAGAACAAGCATTCAGCCAGAATAAGAACTAATCTTCTCATACGTTTATGAAGATAGCAGCCATTGTGGTTACATTCAACCGTTTTGAACTGTTGAAGAAGACAGTTGGAAGCCTGCGCGCCATCACGCAGGTGGACAAGATTATTGTAATCAACAACGGGAGCACGGATGGCACGGCTGAATGGCTCCGGCTGCAAGCAGACCTACACGTGGTTCATCAGGAAAACATCGGCGGCTCGGGCGGATTCTACACGGGCATCCGACTGGCCTATGAAGAAGGGTTCGACTGGTTCTGGTGCATGGACGACGATGTCTTTCCGGAAGAAGATTGTCTGGAGAAACTTCTGGCCTGCGATGCGCCGGAAGTGGGCATTCTCTGTCCACGCCGCATACAGGCCGGGAAAGTGTTCGTCAGTGAGTGCGTACACATCAATTTGAGCAACCCTTTCGTCTCGCTGCTGCAAGAAAAGCTCTCACCACAAGTGACAGCACCGACCAACATCCAGAGCATGGTGTTCGAAGGGCCGCTCATCAAGCGCGAGGTGGCTGAACGCATTGGTTTCCCGAATAAAGACCTGTTTATCTTCTATGATGACACGGACTATTCCTATCGCACAGTGCTGGCAGGCTTTCACGTTGTGTACGTACCCGAAGCACGGATGCAGAAGGAACTTTTCTTCGCTCATGACAACTGGATGGTCCGCTCACGGAAGAAGAAGTGGAAACACCTTTACCAGGTGCGCAACACGGCCTATTTCAACCACTGCTACGGCAAGAACCTCTCCGTGCGCTACGTGCGTGCATTTCTTAACATGGCGGGCTACCTCATACTCATCTTTTTCAGTGCCCCCTTCATAAATGCTTACTGCTGGAGCGACCTTCCCCGCTTCTGGAGAATGTATCTCAACGGCATCCACGGCCGTTTGGGCAAACTGTAAACACCCTCTCCCTTATTATCCACACACCGGCTACACGACAATCAGCCTCGGCAAGCGCTTTGTGAGAGGCAGGCTGTCACATTTCTCGCCGTGATTGCGTACCTTTGCGGCAGTTATAAACTAAGCCGTTCTCAGATATGTACAAATCCATCATCCGCCCCCTGCTGTTCCGCATGGAACCGGAGCGGGCACACCGTTTCACATTCTCCTTCCTGAAGAGCACCAACTACATCCCCCTTTTCCGTGCGTTCATGCGCAACCGATATCAGTATGAGGAAACGCAACTCATCTGCAAGGGCATCGTGTGCAAGAACCGCATCGGACTTTCGGCCGGCATGGACAAGGGCGCAGAGGTGTTCAACGAGCTGGCAGACTATGGCTTTGGTTTCATTGAGGTGGGCACGGTGACTCCCGACCCGTGCGAGGGAAATCCCCGTCCGCGCATCTTCCGGCTGACAAAGTGCGACTCGCTGATAGCACGCACGGGATTCAACAACCCCGGTCTGAAGGTGGTCAAGGAGCGCCTGGCGCACAAGGTGGGACGCATCACCGTGGGAGTCAACATCAACAAAAACCCGCAATCGACCGGGCAGCAGGCTGTGGACGACTTCCTGCACATGCTGACAGAGCTTTCACCACGCGCCGACTATTTCACCATCAACTGGGACTCGCTCGACGCACCACTCAGAGAGCAAGTGCTGGCCGCACTTGCAGAACGCCGGGCATCGCTGCCCGTGCAGCGCCCCATCCTGCTCAAACTTCCGGGCGACATCACGCAAGAGGGCATGGATGCCGTGCTGGCGACCATCGCCCGCCACAGGCTTGACGGCGTGATTGCCACAGGCCCGACGACAGACCGCTCACAGCTGCGCCGCCACACAGAAGCCGAGCTGAAAGCCATCGGCACCGGCGGAGTAAGCGGCAAGGGCTTGGGGCTGAAGTCATTTTTCGCCGTTGACTATCTGCGCAGGCACGGCGGCGCAGACTTGCTCATCATCGGAGCCGGAGGCGTGATGACACCAGCTGATGCCGAGCGCATGATTCGCATGGGTGCCGACTTCGTGCAAATCTACTCCGCCTTCATTTACGAAGGGCCGGGCATCGTGCCGAAAATGGTGATCCGTGTGGGGGAGATGGAAGAGTAGACCCTCCCCAAAAAAGCCGTCGGCCGGCATGGCGCGAAAGGGATTCCACGGGCTTCCTTTCCGCCCGTGAGCGGACTCCTTTCCGCGGTCGGGCGGCCTCTATTCCGTCCTCACCCGCCTTCCTTTCCGCTCACGGATGCCCTCCATGCCTTGCCGGCATCCGTCCGGGGGCAGCTCTGAAAAATCCATAAGGCAGAAGTTCCCGTGTTTCCAAGTCACATGATATTGTGTATCTTTGCGCCACCTAATCACAAGCACTTAAATGCGAATAAACACATAAACCAATCCTAATATGTCAAACGAATTGTTTTCAACACTGCCCTACAAGGTGGCAGACATCTCCCTGGCCGAGTTTGGCCGCCAGGAAATAGACATGGCCGAAAAAGAAATGCCGGGTCTGATGGCTCTGCGTGAAAAATACGGCGAGACAAAGCCCCTGAAAGGAGCCCGCGTGATGGGTTCGCTGCACATGACCATCCAGACGGCAGTCCTGATCAAGACGCTTGTGGCACTGGGAGCCGAGGTGCGCTGGGCTTCATGCAACATCTATTCCACACAAGACCACGCCGCAGCTGCCATTGCCGAAATGGGCGTGCCCGTATTTGCATGGAAAGGCGAGACTCTGGCCGACTACTGGTGGTGCACGCTCCAAGCGATGAACTTCCCGGGAGGGAAAGGGCCGAACATGATTGTGGACGACGGAGGTGACGCCACACTGATGATTCACAAGGGCGTGGAGGCTGAAAAAGATGCGTCGGTGCTCGACGCAGAAAGCCATGCCGAAGACGAAATTGAACTCTTTGCCATCCTCAAACGCGTACTTGCCGAGCGCAAGGGCTACTGGCAGGCCGTGGCTGCCGAGGTGCGCGGTGTGTCGGAAGAGACCACCACGGGAGTGCACCGCCTCTACCAGATGAAGGAAGAGGGCAAGCTGCTCTTCCCGGCATTCAACGTGAACGACTCGGTGACGAAGAGCAAGTTTGACAACCTCTACGGCTGCCGCGAGTCGCTGGCCGACGGCATCAAACGTGCGACCGACGTGATGATTGCCGGCAAGGTGGTGGTTGTGGCGGGCTATGGCGACGTGGGCAAAGGCTGTGCCCACTCGATGCGCTCCTACGGCGCCCGCGTGCTCGTGACCGAGGTGGACCCCATCTGTGCCCTTCAGGCCGCGATGGAAGGTTTTCAGGTGGTGACGATGGAAGAGGCCTGCACGCAGGGCAACATCTTTGTCACCACGACGGGCAACATCGACATCATCCGCATTGACCACATGGAGCAAATGCCAGACCAGGCCATCGTCTGCAACATCGGTCACTTTGACAACGAAATCCAGGTTGACGCCCTCAAGCATTACACCGGCATCCGCCGCGTGAACGTGAAGCCGCAAGTCGACCGTTACTATTTCCCCGACGGGCACTCCATCATCCTCCTGGCCGACGGCCGTCTGGTGAACCTGGGCTGTGCAACCGGTCACCCCTCGTTCGTGATGAGCAACTCTTTCACCAACCAGACGCTGGCGCAAATCGAGCTGTTCAACCATCCGTATGCCATTGACGTCTATCGCCTGCCGAAGAAGCTCGACGAGGAGGTGGCCCGTCTGCATCTTGAACGCATCGGCGTGCATCTCACCAAGCTGACCCCCGAACAGGCTGCCTACATCGGCGTGCCGGTTGACGGGCCCTACAAGGCAGAGCATTACAGATATTAATTCAGTTTGCCCTTGCAACGCATAATTGTCAATCATCAACTAACCATATGAACAAGCATTTCAAACTTATCTTGCCGGACTTGCTGGCAATAATAGCTTTCGTGCTCCTCTCGCTGGCCTATTTCTTCCCGGCGGCGCTTGAAGGGCGCGTACTCGCACAGCACGACGCCGTGGCGGGCATAGGCTCGGGCGTCGAGATGCAGGAATATCAGCAACGCACCGGCGAGCGTACACGCTGGACGAACGCCCTCTTCGGAGGTATGCCCACCTACCAGATGGCGCCAAGTTATGACTCGACCGACTTTCTGAAGACAATCGGCAACATCTATCATCTCTATCTGCCGGGCAACGTGTGGCTGGTGTTCATCATGTTGCTGGGCTTCTACATCCTGCTGCGTGCCTTCGACTTCCGTGTCTGGATGGCTGCGCTGGGAGCCGTGTTGTGGGCCTTCTCGTCCTACTATTTCATCATCATCGCCGCCGGCCACATCTGGAAGTTTGTCACACTGGCCTATATTCCGCCCACAATCGCGGGCGTCGTTCTGGCCTATCGCGGAAAATACCTGTGGGGAGGCATTGTGACGGCCCTGTTCCTCGCCTTGCAGATTCAGGCGAACCACATCCAGATGAGCTATTATTTCTGCTTCGTCATGCTCTTCATGGCCATCGCCTTCGGTGTGGATGCCTGGAAGAAACGGGAGATGCCGCGCTTTGCAAAAGCCACCGGCACACTCATCGTGGCCGCTGCCATCGGGACGTGTGTCAACCTCTCCAACCTTTACCACACCTGGCAGTATAGCAAGGAATCCATGCGTGGCAAGAGCGAGCTGGTGAAAGCTGATGACAGCAATCAGACCAACAGCGGACTGGAACGCAGCTACATCACGGCCTGGAGCTACGGCATCGGCGAGACATGGTCACTGCTCGTTCCCAACGTGAAGGGAGGGGCGACCAACCGCGGTGACAAACCCATGCTGATGAGCGACAATGCGACAGCCATGGAGAAGGCCGACCCGCAGTTTTCTTTCCTTTACAACCAACTGACGCAATATTGGGGCGAACAGCCCGGCACCTCCGGCCCCGTCTATGTGGGCGCATTTGTGCTGATGCTTTTCGTGCTGGGATGCTTCATCGTGAAAGGGCCGATGAAGTGGGCGCTGCTTGCAGCCACCGTGCTCTCCATCCTGCTCTCGTGGGGCAAGAATTTCATGGGCTTCACGGACTTCTTCATTGACTATGTGCCCATGTATTCCAAATTCCGCACCGTGTCGTCCATCCTTGTGATTGCCGAGTTCACCATTCCCCTGCTGGCCATGATGGCACTGCGCGAGGTGTTTCTCCGTCCGCAAATCATCCGCGAGCAGTTCAAGCCACTCCTTGTCAGCTTCCTGCTGACAGGAGGTGTGGCACTCCTCTTCGCCGTAGCCCCCCGGCTGTGCTTCTCGTCGTTCATCTCGTCTGCCGAAATGAGTGCATTGCAACGCAGCCTTCCGTCAGAATACCTGTCCTCCATCATCTCCAACCTGACCGAGATGCGCGTGGCCATGTTCACGGCCGACGCCATGCGGAGTTTCTTTATCGTCCTCGTCGGCACACTGCTCCTGCTGTTCTTTGCCATGGGCCGCCTGAAGGCCAAAGCCACGTTGGCCCTCGTAGCCGTGCTGTGCCTCATCGACCTCTGGTCGGTGGACAAACGTTATTTATGCGACGAGATGTATGTGGAAAAGCAGAGCGTGGCTCATGACAGGCTCTTCCAGCCCTCGGCTGCCGACAAAACAATCCTGGCCGACAAGACACTCGACTATCGCGTGCTGAACCTCTCGACCAACACTTTCAACGAGAACGAGACTTCCTA
>CAZOKL010000016.1:0-9349 GCA_964580305.1 uncultured Bacteroides sp. | reverse complement strand
TGGTTTGTTGACCACGTGCAGGAAGCAGCCAATGCCAATGAGGAAATTGACGCCCTGCACCACATTGACCCGCGTCACACGGCAATCGTGGACAAACGCTTCACCGCCATCGTGGGGCAAGCACAGCCCGTTGACTCCACATGCACCGTGGTCATGACGTCATACGATGCCAACCGCCTGACCTACGAAGTGAACTCTCCGGAAGGCGGCGTGGTGGTGTTCTCCGAAATCTACTATCCCGGCTGGCAAGCTTTCATCGACGGGCAAGAAGTCGAGGTGGGCCGTGCCGACTACATTCTGCGTGCTCTCCACGTGCCTGCCGGCAAGCATGAGATAGTGATGACGTTCGTCCCGGTCTCGCTCCACACCACGGAAACCATTGCCTACGTCGCGTTGGTTTTACTGCTGGTGGGCATTGTCGCCGGCATCGTGCTGCACATACGCCGGTTGAAGGACTAGACAAAGACTCCCACTTCATAAACACGAATGACACGGACACACAGCTTATGCACTGTGCACTCCGTGTCATTCGTGCATTACAGTCCTGTGGCAAGGCCGTAAACAGAGTTTTCCGACTCTGTTTTTTTATTTATTAACAAAATTCCAAAGTTACAAGCGAAGTGTTTTTTTCCTACTTTTGCACCCGAATTGAGGTATAATGCCTCACGGCTTTATGAAACAGACAGACTTATTATCTATTTTCCGTACAAACTTCTACAAACACATCCACTCCTACCATGATTGGGGGTGAGGAGTGAGCACATTCCGCTTGCCATACAAGCTATCTTCACTATTGCTTTTTTTGATTGTTTAATGTCCTTCATATAAGAAAAGGGCATATAAAATTATTGCATATTTCAAATCATTTATCCATTATGAACAAACTCTTGTTGCTCATAGCATCCTTTGTGGCTCTGCTATGTCCACCGGGCCTATACGCCCAGGAAAACAGCCAGCAAGTGCTAACACTTGACCAACTCTTTGTACTGGCTGACCAACACAGTAAATCACTGCGCCCGGCCACCACGGCCATCGCCGAGTCGGAACAAGCCGTGAAAGTGGCACGACAGGCACAACTGCCCGACATCAACGCATCCGTCTCTGGCAGTTTCTTGGGCAACGGTTGCCTCATCGAACGCGACCTGAGCAGCGGCACAAAAGCCCCCATGCCCCATTGGGGGAACAGCCTCGCCATCGAAGTGTCACAGGTTATCTATGCAGGAGGAGCCATCACCGGCAGCATCAACCTCAGCAAACTGCAAGAAGAACAAGCACGTCTGGAATTGATTAAAGACAAAAACAAGGTGCACTTCCTCGTACTGGGTTACTATCTCGACCTGTTCAAACAGCAAAACCTATTGCAGGTCTATGAACAGCACATTGACCGTACCCGGCAGGTGCTTAAGGAGATGCGTGCCCGGAGCACTGAGGGCGTGATACTGAAAAACGACGTGACACGCTACGAGCTGCTGCTTGCTCAACTGGAACTGACACGCACACAGATTGCCAACACACTCGCCATCCTCCGGAAAGACCTGGCCACTACACTGGGACTGCCGGTCGGCACGGAGATTGCCCCCGACACCACTCTGCTGGCACATGCCCTCCCCAAAGACGGACATGACTATTGGCAGGACACAGCCCTTGGCAACTCGCCCGAACTGAGACAGCTGGACCTGGCCGTGCAAATGAGCCAACAGCAGGAGAAAATCGTCCGTTCCGAACGCCGCCCGCAGATAGCCTTTGTGGCAGCTGAACACTTTGACGGCCCCATCACCATCGAGATTCCAGCCATCAACAAGAACTTCAATTACTGGTATGTGGGTGTGGGAGTGAAGTATAACCTCTCGTCGCTGTTCAAAACTTCGAAGTCCATCCGCCGGCAACAGCTCGCCACCAAGCGCAGCATCGAGACGGCTGACGATGCCCGTGAGCAAGTGACCTTGGCCGTGCACGAGGGTTACATTCGCTACCTCGAAGCTTATGAACAGCTGCGCACACAGGAGAAAAGCGTGGAACTGGCACAGGAAAACTACGCTGTCATACTCCACCGTTACACCAATGAGCTGGCACTTGTCACCGACATGCTCGATGCCTCCAACGCATGCCTCCAAGCCGAAGTGGAGCGCTCCAACGCCCGCATCAACATTATCTATCACTATTATAAACTACACTATCTTTCAGGAACCCTTTAACCCCCAGAAACTATGGACAGAAGAACAAAGAAAATCATCATTAACTCCATCATCATTGCCATCATTGCCGTCGGCCTCATTTGGGTGTGCTCACGTTTTGTTCACCTGGGCCGTGTGGAATATACCGACAACGCACAAGTACGCCGCCTCATCGTGCCGGTCAACAGCCGCGTGCAAGGCTTTGTCAAAAAAGTATGCTTCGAAGAATATCAACATGTGCGCAAGGGCGACACGCTCGTCATCCTGGAAGATGCAGAGTTCCGCCTACACGTGGCACAGGCCGAGGCCAACCGTCTGAGCTCACTGGCCGGAAAGAGCGCCATGGGCACCACCATCTCGACCACAAGCAATGACCTCCATGTGTCCGACGCCGGCATTGAAGAAGTGCACATCCGCCTGCTGAACGCCGAGAAGGACTATCAACGCTACCGGGCACTGCTGGAGAAAGATGCCGTCACGCCGCAACAGTTTGACAACGTGCGCACGAACTATGAGGCCCTGAAGGCACAATATGAACGCCTCGTGCGCCAGAAACAGTCCACTGCGCTTATAAAGCAGGAACAGACACAGCGCATGGACCAAAATGAAGCGGCAATCGCCGTGGCCGATGCAGAACTCGACCTGGCACGCCTCAATCTGTCATACACCATCATTACAGCTCCTTGCGACGGCGTGACCTCACGCAAGACACTCCAGGTGGGACAACTGGTGCAGCCGGGACAGACACTGCTCTCTGTAGTGGATGATGACGAGGTATGGGTCATCGCAAACTACAAGGAGACGCAAACGGCCCACATTGCCGAAGGCATGCCGGTGGACATCACTGTCGACGCCATTCCGGGCGTGACCTATCGGGGAAAGGTGCAAGCCTTGTCACAAGCCACGGGCGCACAGTATGCCCTCGTGCCACAGGACAACTCGGCAGGAAACTTCGTAAAGGTGGAACAGCGTGTGCCCGTGAAGATTATCTTCACCGAAGAAAACGACCGGGAAGCCATGCTGAAGCTGCGTGCCGGACTGAACGTGGAATGCGAAGTAAACTACTAAGCCTATGAGCCAGCTCAACGAAATCTTGCGGCAACTCCCGGCCTTCAAGGAAAACATCCCGATGGGGGTGCGCGTGTGGTCGTTCTACGCGTTCATCCTCATATTCCAGCTGTCGGGCGGCATCTACCTGTCTTCCATGAGCGACATGGTGGGTGAGACCGCCTTGATGCAGGAAGACATCCTGATGGCGGGCCTGGCCTCCTTCTTGGGCATCTCAATGGTGTTTCCCATCCTGTTCCGCCTGAAGTTCCGCTTCTCCTCGCGCTTCATTCTGCAATGCGTCTGTGCGGGCCTCATCGTGTGCAACCTCGTGACGATGCACACCCGCAGTGTGCCGGTGCTGGTGGTGGCTTGCTTCTGTTCGGGTGTACTACGCATGTGGGGCACGTTTGAGTGTTTCTCCACCATTCAGTTGCGCATTACGCCGACGCGAAACTTCGCCGTGTTCTTCCCCGTTGTCTACGGAACGGTGTTCGGCTGCATCCAGGTGTCGGGACTCATCACCACACACCTGGCCTACAACTTCCACTGGCACTACATGCACTACTTCATCATCGGGTTGCTCCTGCTGGTTTGGCTCTTGACGCGGTTGCTGCTGCGCCCGTTCCACATGGGCAAGCCGATGCCGCTCTACGGCATCGACTGGCTGGGAGCCCTGATATGGACAGTCGGCCTGCTGCTCATTGTCTTCGTGGCCAATTATGGGGAATATTACGACTGGTTCCAGTCGCCCATCATCTGCACGGCACTGGCGGCGGGCATCTGCTGCATTGCGCTCAACATCGGGCGCATGTTCCACATCCGTCACCCATACATTGACGCGAAAGTCTACACTTTTCCGAAGGTGGTGACCATCATGGCTGTCTTTGCCGCCCTGGCCTTGCTCTCCGCTTCATCGACTGTACTGCAAGGGGCATACACCGGAGGCATCCTTCACTATGACAGCCTCAACACCATCTCACTGAACTGGCCCTCCCTGCTGGGCACGCTCGTTGGTGCCGTGTGCACGCTCTATGCGCTCATCCGCCTGCACCTCACATACAAGCAGGTGACGGTGGTGGGCTTTGTGTGCATACTGATGTATCAGGTGGAGTTCTACTTCCTCATCTCGCCCGACACGAACATCGAGAAGCTTTACCTGCCTCTGTTCATAAAAAACTTCGGCAATGTGGCCATCTACATCGCCCTGACTGTCTACCTGCAACAGATGGTTCCCTTCATTTATTTCTTCCAGGCACTGGGTGCTGTGGGATTCATCCGTGAGGGCATCGGGTCGCCCATTGCCAGCGCCATTGTCAGCCGTATCCTCAAAGTGGTACAGAAGGCCAACTACCTGAGTCTGGGCGGTGAACTGGACGGCGTGAACCCGCTCGCATCGCACTTGTCCTTCAGCACGGTCTATGGTGAACTCCAGCGACAGGTTCTGCTGGTGTCGCTCAAGGAAGTCTACGGCTATGCCGTGCTGGCAGGCATCGTCTTCCTGCTGGGTGTAATGGCCATGCGTTACAGACGCATCGTGCGCTATGTGCGTATGCCGCCGGTGGAGGTGTTCAAACGTCTGCTTGAAATACGGAATCATTCGGCGTCAGACAGCAAAGCCTCAAACGCCACTGCACAGTCTGCCCCGATAAGAGCCCGGCAATGATGCCAGCAAGAGTCTGATGGCGGTTTCGGAGAGAGGCCCGGCGACGGTTGCCGGCAACCACTCCGGAACCGCCATCATTTGCGTCCGAAGTCAGCCGGGACTTCGCCCCAGCGCTCCGTTTCCCACTTCAGCACCGCATTGGAATAGGTGTGTGTGCGAAGCCAGCTCTCGGCCCGCTCAATGAGGGCAAAAAGCGCCTCGGTCTGCGGTGTGCGCTCCAGCTTGGTCTTGCACTTCTTCTGGCGCACCCAGCTGATGGCTGTACGGCTGTCGGAATACACTGTCATGGAAAGCTGACGGCGGTCAAGCAAAGCCAAGGCATGGACGATGGCCAGAAACTCCCCGATGTTGTTCGTCCCCTGCACGGGCCCGAAGTGAAAAATCTCTTTCCGTGTGCGCAGATACACCCCGCGATATTCCATCGGGCCGGGATTGCCACTGCATGCGGCGTCAACGGCCAAAGCATCGAGGCACACTTCCGCACCCCATGCTTGCCCGGCCTTTTCCAGGCGGCGGGCCGCAGCCTGACGGCCTGTGTACATGTAAGGTGAAGAGGCGTATGCCTGCTCGGCCTCTTCGCGCGTGGCAAACGATTTGTAGAGCGCACCACCGTAGCCCTTTATCTGGGCTTGGCATTCGCGCCACGTTTCAAACACTCCGGGGGTCACCCCTTTCCACACCACGTAAAACTTTCCTTTTGACATATTCGAAATCTGTTTGCGGCAAAGGTACAAAGAAATGAGAGACGAGCCGAAAAAGTCCGCTCCGTAACCGTGCATCGGGCTGCGGAAAGCCCCTGCCACGCCCGGCGGATGCTCGCAGAAAACAAAAAAACAAGAAAATTGTTTGCATCTGATTTTCAGCATATTAAAGAAACACAACAACAGCCTTAACTGCGGCCGGAAGCCGAAAGGAGGGCGGCTGGGAGCCGAAAGGAAGGCAGGCAGGAGCGGAAAGGAGGGCAGACACGGCTACCCTCGGCACTGCCTTCCGGCCCTCACCGGAACGGGTTGCAAAAAAACAGGGAACTTCCCAGTTCCCTGTCCTTAATCTTTAACCTAAACCTTAACTATGAAAAAATCTAATATTTTTTCACGATTCAAAGTTGCAAAATAGAAGCCACTAAGTCAAATTTTGAGGTTGCATTCTCAGAGCTTTTAATATTAATTAAGAACCGCAGTCTGTTAAACTCACACATTCATTGGAGATTTTGGTGATAAATTCGCAGAAAGTGTCCGTTTAAACTATCTATTCGTAAGTATTCCTCGTAAATAGTCCAATAAACCCCGGGCCACGAAAAGCTCTGTTTTTGACGGATGTTTGCCCGCGAGTGATTATCTTTGCAGCCGATTTTAATTCATTAACCACAAAAGTTTTATTTTCACATCATGACGCAAGAACAAGGAGCAGACTTAAAATCTGCAACTGCGGACAAGCTCTTATTCATTGAAACCTACGGCTGCCAGATGAACGTGGCCGACAGCGAAGTGGTGGCCTCGGTGATGCAAATGGCCGGCTACCAGGTGTGCGACCGGCTGGAAAACGCCGACGCCGTGTTTTTGAACACGTGCTCCATTCGTGACAATGCCGAGCAGAAGATTCTGAACCGGCTGGAAACACTCAATGCCCTGCGCAAGAAGAAACACGGGCTCATCATCGGCGTGCTGGGATGCATGGCCGAGCGGGTGAAGGACGACCTCATCGCCCATCACCACGTAGACCTCGTGGCAGGCCCCGATGCCTACCTCACACTGCCAGACCTCATTGCCTCGGTCGAAGCCGGCGAGAAGGCCATCAATGTGGAACTGTCCACCACCGAGACCTATCGCGACGTGATTCCCTCACGCATCTGCGGCACGCATGTGTCCGGCTTTGTGAGCATCATGCGCGGCTGCAACAACTTCTGCCACTACTGCATCGTTCCCTACACACGCGGGCGGGAGCGCAGCCGCGACGTGGCAAGCATTCTGAACGAGGTGGCCGACCTTGTGGCAAAAGGCTATAAGGAAATCACCCTGCTGGGACAGAACGTGAACTCCTACCGCTCTGAACAGGGTGGCGAAGTCGTCACCTTCCCCACCCTGTTGCGCCGCGTGGCCGAGTCGGCCCCGGGCGTGCGCATCCGCTTCACAACCTCGCACCCGAAAGACATGAGTGACGAAACACTCCATGTCATTGCCGAAGTGCCCAATGTCTGCCGCCACATCCACCTGCCGGTGCAGAGCGGCAGCAACCGCATCCTGAAACTGATGAACCGCAAATACACCCGCGAGTGGTATCTTGACCGTGTGGCTGCCATCCGCCGCATCATCCCCGACTGTGGCCTGAGCACCGACATCTTCTCCGGCTACCACTCGGAGACGGAAGAAGACCACCGGCAGTCTCTGTCGCTCATGGAAGAGTGTGCCTATGACTCTGCTTTCATGTTTAAATATTCTGAACGTCCCGGCACGTATGCTTCCAAGCACCTGCCCGACGACGTGCCCGAGGAAGTGAAAATACGCCGCCTGAATGAAATCATCGCCCTTCAGACCCGCCTGTCGGCAGAAAGCAACAAACGCTGCATCGGCCGCACCTATGAGGTGCTGGTGGAGGGAGTGTCAAAACGTTCGAAAGAGCAGCTTTTCGGCCGCACCGAGCAGAACAAGGTCGTTGTGTTCGACCGCGGCACGCACCGCATCGGCGACTTTGTGACCGTGCACATCACTGATGCCAGCTCGGCCACTCTCAAGGGGAAGGCGGTGGAGTGACATTCTTTTGACTATAAGATAACAAAGCGTTCTCACCACATGGACAGTTTGAATTCCGACTGTCTATGTGGTTATTTTTTTCTATCATATCAGGATTATTGGCAAAAAGCCAATATACAAAACTGTTATTTCCTCCTTTACGTACATCTAAAAACGGATTTTTTTATTGCAAGAAACTGAATAATACCCTATTTTTGCAATGACCTTACCTGAAGTGTCGGGGAACGTCATTTTTGTGGGAAAAATATTAGCGTTTGCTATTATTCTAACTCAGTTGTTGAAACTTAGGAACTTTCAAATAGATATGAGGTGGAATAAGGTGCATACGCCTACGTATAGCGTAGGTGCATCTTGTCTATTCATATCTAGGTATCCTAAGACCTCAACAACTATAGATGAAAGATGAACCTGCGCTTCTTTCATCTACCAGAATAAACCTCCGCATTCCTTTTATTGTATTCCCTTTTTTGGACTTAGGATGTTTAATTATTAAAATTAAGGAGGGCGATATGAAAACCTTATTCATTTTATTATTGGCTTCGTTTCTTGCAGTAGGAGCAAGCTATGCACAAAGTGCAAAAGATCTGGCAAAAGAACGTAAAGAGTTGGCCAAACTCTCAAAGTCTGCTTTGAATGACCGGGCTTCAAAAATAGCTCGTAAAGAAGCAAAAAGACTGAAAAAAGCCGGATGGCTCACGGTTCCGGGCGCATTGCCTTTGGATAAGCAGCTAGACCGGTCTTATCTGATGCAGTATGAATATGACGAAAGCGGTTATCCCAAATACATTATGGGAGAGGCCATGAGCATTGGAGGAAACTATGATGCTGCCAAAATGCAGGCTTTGGAGCTGGCCAAACAAAATCTGGCCGGACAGATTCAAACGGAAGTGACGGCTTTAATTGAAAACACGGTAGCCAATAAGCAACTGGAAGCGGAAGAAGCGGCCACTATCACCCAAAGCGTATTGGCTAGCAAGAACTTGATTTCACAGTCAATCGGGAGAACCATTACTGTGATGGAAACCTACCGCACACTGGCGAACAGAAATAAAGAAGTGCTGGTGCGCATCGCTTACAATAGCCGCATGGCCAAAGAAGTAGCAAGAAGGGCTCTCCAGCAAGATTTGGAAGAGAAAGGACTGGAGCTACACGAAAAGTTGGACAAGATATTAGGTCTGTAAAAGATGATGCTCCGTTTGCTTTGTTTGGTCTGTGTGGGATTGCTTTCTGCTCATCTTCAAGCTCAAAAGATGCAGAAAGTAAGGGCAGAGTATGTGTATTATGCTCCTGAAAACGTATCGCTGGAGGAGGCAAAACGCACAGCCTTGGAACGTGCCAAAATGCAAGCCATTGCAGATGCTTACGGAACCATCGTATCACAAAGCAACACCACACTAATCACCAATAAGAATGAAAAAACAGACATGGACTTCTTATTTCTAGGTGGCAGTGAAGTGAAAGGCGAATGGATTGAAACCATCGGCAAACCGAAATACGACATCACATATCAACAGGAAACACTGGTGGTCAAAGTTTCCGTAACAGGCAGAATACGCGAGATAGTAAGTGCTCCTATCGACTTTGACGCCAGGGTGCTCTGCAATGGAACAGAACTAAAGTACGAGCGCAAAGACTTTCGTGACGGCGATGATTTATACTTGTATTTCAAATCGCCCGTTGATGGCTATTTGGCTGTTTATTTGCTGGATGAA
>CAZOKL010000015.1:25953-30038 GCA_964580305.1 uncultured Bacteroides sp. | reverse complement strand
GCAGTCAACCGCAGCAGGCATTCTTGCAAATAACTCATAATGGGAATTTTAGGATAGAAAATAGAAACAAAAAAGGCGTGCCGGCATCATCAGCCGACACACCCAGAATGTTATACCGTCATGCAGGAGTTTGTCATTGATGTTCCTCGCGCAGGAGGTCGTTTACCGTCTTCACCGGATTGAAAGTACTCAAAGGAACTTCGACGAAGACTGTGTTCCAGTCGCTCATCGAACCGTTCCAAAGACCTGGAAGTTCGAGAGCCTTGAGGTCTTTACCGTTCTTCGACTTGTAAGAGATGAAGCCTGTCGCGTGGTCGACATAGCGCAACAAATCAAACTTATGGCCCTGATAGTCACGGATGGCACACACGAGGTCGACAGGATTAAAATGTGTTCCTTTCTCGAACATAGTTTTCTTCTCGGGGTCTTTCATGTCAATTTGCGAGCTTTCCAAGATTTGAAGCGACACAGTGCCGTCAGCATTGTAGGCAAGGAACGGGCCTCCACCCGGTTCACCCACGTTCTTCACCATGCCACAGACACGCATCGGACGGTTGAGTTTGCTCTTCAGATAGAGAATCAAGTCGCCGTCTTCCAGATTCTTAATGTCATGTTTGCGACAATAAAGTCCCTGTTGCACAAAGCGTATCATCTCTTCAATTTGCTTGTGAGTATATTTTCCGCTGTCGATGAGACGCAGATAATCGAACACCTTCCGCTGCAAAGTCACAAGCACACCGGCAATGACCTGCTTGTAAGTCACCGTGTCAGCTTTCAGACGGTCGGGAACCACATTATCGATGTTCTTTACGAACACTATGTCAGAATCCAAATCGTTCAGATTCTCAATCAGTGCACCATGACCACCCGGACGGAACACGAGACGCCCTTTCTCGTCACGGAAGGGACGATTGTCCATATCGGCTGCGATGGTGTCTGTACTTGATTTTTGTTCTGAGAAAGACACATGATATTCGACACCATATTTCTCAGCATATTTACTGGCTTTTTCAGCCACAAGTTGTTCGAACAAGGGACGATGTTCTGGCGACACGGTGAAGTGCACATTCACTTTCCCGTCAACACCTGCTGCATATAAAGCTCCTTCCACCAAATGTTCTTCTAACGGAGTGCGGGCTCCATCCTCATATTTGTGGAACTTCAGCAGACCTTTCGGCAGTGCACCATAATTCAGTCCGGCAGCTTCCAGCAGACAAACGATGACAGTCTTGTATTCCTTTGCGACCAGTAGCGCAGGAATATCCTTGCCAGCATTCTTCCGGCAAGCCTCATTCAAGTCTTCATAAAACGCAAAATGCTCTATCTGACTAAAAAATTTCTTTTCGAAGTCCGTTGTCGGTTCGCCATAGTCTGCGCCCAAAAACTCAAACAGATTCTTAAACATACGGCTGGCAGCACCTGAAGCCGGAACGAATTTCGTTACGACATGCCCACCTTCATTCTTATATGCTTCCCAAGCTTTGATATAAGCATCACGCTCAGACTCTGTGGGTGCCACAATGCCATTTTCGATGGAAGCCGCAGCCTCCAGCTTTAAGAAGGGAAAACCTTTCTCAAAACAAGCTAACTGAGCGGCAATTTGCTCTTCACTGATACCTTTTTTCGCCAATAAGGCTTTGTCTTCTTGTGTTAACATTATATTGTAGAATTAAAGTTAATGCACTACTTTGTTGGCTAAATCTCTAATTTTTCTGCCAAAAATATAAATATTTCCGAAGAGTAAAGCACAAAATAGAGAAAAAAGGTACCTTTACAAGCAAAATATTCGAGAATATGGAAGAACGAGTTTTTTTTACTCAGAGAGAACATAAAGAACTTATTACACTATACAAAGAACTGCTGCGCTTATCGGACGACATGTTACACAAGGATGATTGCAGGAAACTCAAGGCCATTCTTGTCCGGGCTGCAGAAAACCATTCGCTGAAACGCGATGTGTTCGGGCTCAATCCCATCCTCAAAGACATGAAGACCACTATCATCGTGGCTGAAGAAATCAGAATGCAGCGTGCTTCCATCTTGGGCATCATGCTCCATGAAAGTGTGCAGAGCGGTTATTACAGTATCGAACAAGTTAAACAAGATTTCGGCGAAGATGTGGCAGGCATCATCCACGGGCTCATTCGTATCAACGAGCTGTATGCCAAAAGTCCCACCATCGAATCCGAGAATTTCCGGAATCTCCTCCTGTCTTTTGCCGAAGACATACGAGTCATCCTGATCATGATTGCCGACCGACTCAACGTCATGCAGCAAATCAAGGACTCACCCAACGAGGAAGCCCGTATAAAAGTAGCTAATGAAGCAGCTTATCTGTATGCACCACTCGCCCACAAGCTGGGACTGTATAAACTGAAGTCTGAACTTGAAGATTTATCCCTTAAATACACTGAACACGACATCTATTATCATATAAAGGAAAAGCTGAACGAGACGAAAGCCTCACGCGATCGCTACATCGCAGCTTTCATTGCACCCATCCAAAAGAAGCTAGAGGAAGCTGGACTGAAGTTCCACATGAAAGGACGCACCAAGTCCATCCATTCCATCGCTCAAAAAATGAAGAAGCAGCACACGACGTTTGAAGGCATATACGATTTGTTTGCCATCCGTATCATCCTAGATTCGCCGCTGGACAAGGAAAAGCAGGAATGCTGGCAGGCATACTCCATCGTGACCGATATGTATCAGCCCAACCCTAAGCGACTGCGCGACTGGCTCTCCATCCCGAAAAGCAACGGCTACGAATCACTCCACATCACAGTCATGGGGCCGGAAGGCAAGTGGGTGGAAGTGCAGATTCGCACCGAACGCATGGACGAAATTGCTGAAAGAGGCCTCGCCGCACACTGGCGCTACAAAGGCATCAAGGGTGAGAACGGACTTGACGAGTGGCTGAACTCCATCCGCGAGGCTTTGGAGAACAGTGACAATGATATCCAGGCAATGGATCAATTCAAAATGGAACTTTATGAAGACGAAGTATTCGTGTTCACTCCAAAGGGTGACTTATATAAGCTACCTAAAGGTGCAACCGTCCTCGACTTTGCTTTTCACATCCACTCCAACCTGGGATGCAAATGCATCGGAGCCAAGGTCAATGGACGCAATGTTCCCATCCGCCATCAGCTACAAAGCGGCGACCAAGTGGAAATCTTGACCTCAAATACACAAACCCCAAAACAGGATTGGATAAACATTGTTACGACCTCAAAGGCCCGTACAAAAATCCGACAGATGTTGAAAGAAATCGCCTCAAAACAGGCGGCCTTTGCCAAAGAGACACTGGAACGAAAGTTCAAAAACCGGAAAATTGAATATGACGAGGCTATCATGATGCGCCTCATCAAGAAAGAAGGATTCAAGGAAGTCACGGAATTTTATCAAAACATTGCTGACGAAACAATTGACGTGAACGACTTCATTGACAAATATCTGGCCATGCTCCGCAAAGAAAACGAGGCATCGGTCGAATCGTCACAGCGAAGCGCTGAAAATTACAACATCCAGCCCATATCCGACGAGCTGCCAAATGCAAACACTGACGTGCTGGTCATCGACAAAAACCTGAAAGGCGTCGACTACACACTTGCCAAGTGCTGCAACCCTATCTATGGCGACGACGTATTTGGATTCATCACAGTCAATGGCGGCATCAAGATACACCGCTGTGACTGCCCCAACGCACCACAACTGCAGTCCCGCTTCGGCTACCGCATCGTGAAGGCACGCTGGGCCGGAAAAAGCAAAGGTCAGCTCTATCCCATCACACTGACCGTGGTGGGCAATGACGACATCGGTATCGTGAACAACATCACATCCATTATCTCTAAGGAGAGCAACATACAGCTGCGTTCCATCAGCATCTCGTCAAACGATGGTCTCTTCTCCGGTACACTCACCGTAATGGTTGACGACACCTCCAAGTTGAAAGCTCTCATCCGTAAGCTGATAACCATAAAAGGCGTGAAGCAAATCAGACGAAATTAACTTCACATAAAATCAATGGACATGAAATTCATAGAATTGACAAAGAAAAGACACTCGGTGCGCAGTTACACCGA
>CAZOKL010000015.1:0-25853 GCA_964580305.1 uncultured Bacteroides sp. | reverse complement strand
ACATGAAATTCATAGAATTGACAAAGAAAAGACACTCGGTGCGCAGTTACACCGACCGTCCCGTAGAAAAGGAAAAACTGGACTATATACTCGAATGTGCCCGCTTGGCACCTTCGGCAGTGAACAAACAACCGTGGAAATTCATGGTCGTGCAGAGTGCGGATAGCAAAGCCAATCTCTGCCGATGTTATGCCCGCGAATGGTTGGCTGAAGCTCCACTCTACATCATCATCTGTGCCGTAAGCAGTGAAGCTTGGATTCGGCAATACGATGACAAGAATCATGCTGACATTGACGCAGCCATCGCCTGCGAACACATCTGCCTGGCTGCTGCCGACCAAGGATTGGGCAGTTGTTGGGTGTGCAACTTTGACACAGAACTCATCAAGCAACTTATCCCTTTCGATGCCGGCACGTCCCCTGTGGCCATCATCCCCATCGGCTATCCAAACGAGACATACAAACCAGAGGCAAAACGTAAGCCAATAAATGAAATCGTAACCTATCTATAAACTTGCATTAGCAAACCTTAACAACACAATCATGAAACAGTTTTTAACCATTCTTTTATCGCTTTTCGTCATCGCCACCACCTCTGTACTGGCTGAAGACAAGACGGACCAAAAACCAGAAATGACATTTGAAAAAACTGAATACAACTTTGGTTCATTCAAGGAGTCAGACGGGCCAGTGACTTGTTCTTTCAAATTCACCAACACGGGTGAGGGCATGCTGGTCATCCATCAAGCCATCGCCTCTTGCGGATGCACCGTTCCCATCTATCCCAAAGAACCCATTAAACCGGGAGAAAGTGGCGAAATCAAAGTAACCTACAACGGCAAAGGCCGACGTGCCGGAGAGTTTGAAAAGAACATCACCATCCGTACCAACACAAATACTCAAATCCATCGACTAAAAATCAAAGGCAGTATGATTGCCAAATGACATGAACACTGCTGTGCAAACACGAAGGTGTGTCACGAAAATAAAGTTAGCCCACCTTTGTGTTTTTCCTGACTTTGACAATGCATCACCCTAATCAGGACAAGTTTTCTTGCTTATCCGAAAGGCTCCTTCTACTGTCCATAATTTGTGGTATACGACTTCACAGACAAGTTGCGTTGTATTGGTGAGCAATCCTTGAGTCCGCCCTATCCTCCGTATCTTTTCATCGTTTATTTGAACTTTGATATTCTTACTCATATCTAGGATTTGCTGCATCCACACTTATCCTGAATTCGCACATAGTTTTGCGAATGTCTCTAAATACTGATAAAATCATGAGCTATTTGGCATAAGTTTGATCTTTAAAACCTATATTTGCTTATGCATAAATGTGTATTTGTATTCAATTAAAATAACAAAACTATGAAAGGAATTAAAATGACATCGGCATTGCTCTGTGGTCTGTTGGTCTTAGGCACTGGTTGTAGTAACATGAGCAATACCACGAAGGGTGGTTTGATTGGGGCTGGCGGTGGTGCTGCTTTGGGTGCCATTATCGGAGGTATTGCCGGTAATGGGAAAGGGGCAGCAATCGGAGCAGCAATCGGTACAGCCGTAGGCACGGGTGCAGGAGTTATTATCGGCAAGAAGATGGACAAGGCGGCTGAAGCTGCCAGTCAAGTGGAGGGAGCTCAAGTGGAGCAAATCACCGATGCCAACGGCTTGCAAGCCGTGAAAGTGACGTTTGATTCAGGTATTCTGTTCAGCACGAGCAGTTCATCCCTGAGCACTTCGGCACAAAGTTCATTGCGTGAGTTTGCCAACAATGTTGTAAAACAAAATACTACGATGGACATTGCCATCCAAGGTTACACAGACAACCAACCGTGGCGCAACAGCACGGAAGAGCAGAGCGTACAGAAGAATTTAAAACTTTCTCAGCAACGGGCACAGAGCGTGTCAACTTATTTAAAGAATTGTGGCGTTTCGTCTTCTCAAATCAAATCAGTGGAAGGCTTGGGAGAGGCTAATCCCGTAGCCGACAACTCGACGGCTGCCGGACAGGCACAGAACCGTCGTGTGGAGATTTATATGTATGCCAGTGAGCAGATGATTCGTGAGGCTGAAGCCGGCAAATGATAATGTGTGTTAATAATGAAGGAGAAACAGCCGAAAGACATATGTCCTCCGGCTGTTTTTATTTTTAGAAGTTGCCTATATCTTTTATTCGATAACACCCATATCTTTGCCCACCTTGATAAAAGCTGCGATGGCCTTGTCCAAATGTGCATGCTCGTGTCCGGCAGAAAGTTGCACTCGGATGCGAGCTTGCCCTTTCGGCACAACAGGATAGTAAAACCCAGTAACATAGATACCTTCTTTTTGCATGCGGGCAGCGAAATCTTGCGACAGCTTGGCATCATAGAGCATTACGGCGCAAATGGCCGACTGAGTAGGCTTGATATCGAAACCAGCAGCCATCATTTTGTCACGGAAGTAGTTAACATTTTCCATCAACTTATCGTGCAAAGCATTGCTTTCCTTCAGCATCTTAAACATCTCAAGACTGGCACCCACGATGCCCGGTGCCACGGAATTAGAAAACAAGTAGGGACGCGAACGCTGGCGAAGCATGTCTATGATTTCCTTGCGACCAGTGGTAAATCCGCCCATGGCGCCACCAAAGGACTTGCCCAGCGTGCCAGTGAACACGTCGATGCGGTCATAGACTCCGAACTGTTCTGCCACACCATGCCCTGTTGGGCCCACGACGCCGGCAGAATGAGATTCATCAACCATCACCAGCGCGTCATACTTCTCAGCTAGTTTGCATATTTTGTCCATAGGAGCCACGTTGCCGTCCATTGAGAATACGCCGTCAGTGGCGATAATGCGATGACGTTGGGCTTGTGACTCTTGTAGGCAACGCTCCAAGTCAGTCATGTCGGCATTGGCATAGCGATAGCGTTTGGCTTTACACAGACGCACACCGTCAATGATGGAAGCGTGGTTAAGTGCATCGGAAATGACGGCATCTTCCTCGGTGAACAGCGGTTCAAAAAGACCACCGTTGGCATCAAAGCATGAACCATAGAGGATGGTGTCTTCGGTTTTGAAATAGTCGGAGATGGCTGCTTCGAGTTGTTTATGAAGGTCTTGAGTGCCACAGATGAAGCGTACAGACGACATACCGAACCCGTGGCTTTCCATCGCATGCCGAGCGGCTTCGATGAGGCGGATGTTGTCAGACAGTCCCAAATAATTATTTGCACAGAAGTTTAGTACATCATCTCCGGCATTGACTTTTATGTCAGCACGTTGAGGAGTTGTAATCACACGTTCTTCTTTATACAGTCCAGCGTTGCGGATGTCTTCTAGTTCCTTCGTTAGGAACTCTTTCATTTTACCATACATAGTTTTCTGGGGTTTATATTACTACTGACAAAGTTCTACTTTTTTTTCGGATTTTCACTGAAAAAGAAGGTTTTTTGTCTTGTCAATACAATTATTCTGCTACCTTTGTTTCCAAACGTAACTTAAACATTAACTCATTCATGAAAAACGTATTGATTATCGGATCGACTGGACAAATTGGTTCCGAATTGACCATGAAGTTGAGAAGTATTTATACAAGCGGCAACATCGTGGCAGGCTATATCTCCGGAGCAGAGCCTAATGGCGAATTGAAAGAGAGTGGTCCGTCAGCTCTCGTAGACATCACCAATCCACAGCAAATTGCCGACGCAGTGGTGGCATATCACATCGACACCATCTATAATCTTGCTGCTCTTCTTTCAGCCGTGGCAGAAGCCAAGCCACAACAAGCTTGGAAGATTGGCGTAAACGGACTGTTCAATGTCTTGGAAGTGTCACGTGAGAAAGGTTGCGCTGTATTTACGCCAAGTTCCATCGGCTCCTTCGGACCGGATACGCCTAAGGACAAAACGCCGCAGGACACCATTCGCAACCCGCAGACCATGTATGGCGTGACGAAGGTGACAGGTGAATTGCTCAGCGACTATTATTTCCACCGTTTCGGTGTCGATACCCGCTCTGTACGTTTTCCGGGACTCATCTCTTACGTAACTCCTCCGGGCGGAGGTACGACCGACTATGCCGTTGACATCTACTATGCCGCAGCCAAGCGCGAAAAATTCATTTGCCCCATCGCAGCCGGCACATTCATGGACATGATGTATATGCCCGATGCTCTCAGGGCCGCCATCGAGATTATGGAAGCCGACCCTAAACGTTTCGTGCACCGCAATTCGTTCAACATTACATCCATGAGCTTCGACCCGGAAATCATCTACCACAAAATCCAAGAATACCGCCCCAATTTCCACATGGAATATCAAATCGACCCTCTTCGTCAGAGCATTGCTGAATCGTGGCCTAATTCACTTGATGACACTTGTGCCCGTGAAGAATGGGGTTGGAAGCCAGAATATGACCTCGACAGCATGACGCGTGATATGCTGTCCAAACTGGAAGAGCATTTTTCTAAGAAATAAATAGTCGCCCGCGACCTTAAGTATATTCCCTTTTCCGAGTATGCTGGCTTCGACCTGGTGTGATGGGATATACATCCTGATTTCTATCGGTTGAAAAACAAACCCGCAACGCCTCATTTTGAGGCACTGCGGGTTTGCTTATAGCCACGCCGTTGTACAGTTTATCCGAAATCATCGAACATCAAGTTCTTCATCGGCACGCCCAAACTGTCGAGCATACCTTCAACGGCCTTACTCATCGGGCCGGGGCCGCACATGTAGTACTCAATGTCCTCAGGTGCCTCGTGATCCTTAAGATAGGTCTCATAGATAACCTGATGGACAAATCCCGGAGTATATTTCACACCTGCAGCATCGGCAGCCGGATCTGGACGGTCAAGCGCCAAATGGAAAGAGAAGTTAGAGAACTCCTTCTCCAACTCTAGGAAGTCGTTCAGATAGAACACCTCGTTCAGAGCACGGGCACCGTAGAAATAGGACATCTTACGATCTGTGGTGTGGAGCGTGCGGAGCATGTGCATGATTTGTGCACGCAAAGGAGCCATACCGGCACCACCGCCAATCCATATCATCTCGCGCTTAGAGTCGAATATCGGGTGGAAATCACCATAAGGCCCACTCATGAGCACCTTGTCACCAGGTTTCAAGGTGAAGATGTAGGACGACGCGATGCCGGGCATCACGTCCATAAAGCCCGTCTGCGGTTTTGGCTTGAAAGGCGGTGTAGCGATGCGGACGGTGAGCATGATGCGGTCACCCTCGGCCGGATAATTAGCCATAGAATAAGCACGTACCGTCGGCTCGTCGTTTTTGCACTTCAGGCTGAAAAGGCCGAACTTTTCCCATGATGACAGGTATTCTTTTCCGATGGAATCCTTGTCGATATCCTTGTCATAATCCATCTCGAAAGCAGGTATCTTAATTTGCGCATACGAACCGGGAACGAAATCCATGTGTTCGCCGGGAGGTAAGGCCACGATAAACTCTTTGATAAAGGTAGCTACGTTCCTGTTGGAAATGACTTCGCACTCCCACTCCTTCACGCCCAGCACAGCCTCCGACACCTTTATGCTCATGTTGTCCTTCACTTTTACCTGACAGCCCAGACGCCAGTGTTCTTGACGCTGCTTGCGGTTGAAGTGAGAAACTTCCGATGGAAGAATTTCTCCTCCGCCTTCCTGCACCTGGCACTTGCACTGTCCGCAAGAGCCTTTCCCTCCACAAGCGGAGGAGAGATAAATGCCATTGATGGAAAGCGTGTTGAGCAGTGTTGAGCCAGACTCCACCTCGATGACTTTGTCGCCATTGATGGTCAGTTTCACATTTCCTGAAGGAACAAGATATTTCTTGGCCACCAACAGGACGATTACCAAAATCAGCATCACGGCCAGAAAAACCTCGATGCTCGCTATGATTAACTGTGTATCCATGTCTTTTTACTATGATTGTTGCTCCTTCTTCATTATATCTTTAGTCCCGAGAAACACATGAAAGCCATCGCCATCAGTCCGACCACGATGAACGTAATACCCAGTCCACGCAGGGGAGCAGGCACGTTTGAGTAGGCCATCTTCTCGCGGATGGCAGCCAGTCCGACAATGGCCAGTATCCACCCGATGCCCGAACCGAGAGCATAAGAAATGGCATCGGCCACACCTCCTATATATTGCGGGTCAGTTTCCCCCTTCACAATGCGTTGCTGCATGAAGAGTGAAGCACCCATGATGGCGCAGTTGACGGCAATCAGCGGCAGGAAAATGCCCAGCGAGGCATAGAGCGAGGGGCTGAACCGCTCCACCACCATCTCTACCAACTGCGTGATGGCGGCAATCACAGCGATAAACAGAATGAAGCTCAAGAAACTGAGGTCGATGCCAAAAATGCCGTCGGCAGCCAGCACCTTGGTCTGGAGCAGATAATTCACAGGAAGCGTCACTACCAAAACAAAAGTGACGGCAATGCCTAATCCCACGGCGGTCTTCACGGTCTTTGATACGGCCAGATACGAACACATTCCCAGGAAGAAGGCAAATATCATGTTGTCGATGAATATCGAACGGACAAATAAGCTCAATAGATGTTCCATAACTTAATGATTTAAGTGATTGATAACGGGCAAACGCACTTACTTGTCTTGCAACTCTTTATGACGGCTGCGCTGCCACCAGATGATACCTGCCAGCATGATGAGCGCCATCGGAGGCATCAGCATCAGGCCGTTGTTCAAATAACCGACCTCGTAAAATGAGGACGGAATAACGGTGTACCCCAAGATGGCTCCCGAACCAAGCAACTCGCGGAGAAAGCCCACGACAACCAGGATGATGGCATAGCCCAAGCCGTTTCCAATGCCGTCGAGAAACGAAGGCCACGGAGCGTTGGACATGGCAAATGCCTCCAAACGCCCCATCAGGATGCAGTTCGTAATAATCAGGCCGATATACACAGACAACTGCACGCTCACGTCGTAAGCATATGCTTTCAGGATTTCACTGACGACAGTCACCAGCGCAGCAACCACTACCAACTGCACGATGATGCGGATGCGATTAGGAATCGAATGGCGAATCAGTGAGATAATGACATTTGAGAATGCCGTAATGACCATGACTGACAGCCCCATCACAATGGCCGGTTCCAGTTTGGCCGTCACTGCCAGTGAGGAACAAATGCCCAGCACTTGCACCGTCACGGGATTATTCATCCCGATGGGCGAAGCCAGCACTTCTCTGTTTTTCTTAGAAAATAATTGGCTCATATTATAATTCTATTCTTTAGACGTTAAAAACTTCATGTAGTCTGAAAGACATTTCTTCAGCATCTGATCCACGCCATTGGACGTGATGGTGCCTCCCGATATGCCGTCCACTTGGGAAGCAGGGTCTTCCACCTTGCCATTTTTCATCACACCCAATGCCACGGCACTGCCTGCAGCATCAAGCACCGTCTTGCCGAGAAACTCCTCAAAGAAAGGTTTGCCGGCAATCTCAGCACCCAAACCGGGCGTCTCGCTTGCATGTGAGAAATAAACCCCGAAGACGGAGTTCTTGTCGGCATTCAAGGCCACATACCCCCAGATGGCGCCCCATAATCCGGAGCCGTAGACGGGGATGACGTATTTGGTCTCACCTTCCACCTCGCAGACAAAAATGTGCAGGCGGCCGTTTTCCTTCACCTCTTTCTCGTAAGAGGTGGAAAACTCGCTGTCGTCCACCGTTTCGCCCAGCGTACCGTCGGGGTTCATCAGGCGGTCAGCATTCACATAGCGGGCAAACTCGGCATTCACGTCCGTCACATTGTCAACATGGAGTGCAGCCAATATCTGCTTCTTGGTGTCTATCTTGATGTTCTCATCCTGACGGTCACGAAGCACAGAGTTGACAAAGGCCAGTAAAAATGCCACCACGATGACCATCACTGCGGCATATATCACGGTGTATGTATTGCTGTTCGTATCCAATTTCTTCTTGGCAGGCTTGACCTCACCCTCACATAAGAGTTCCTCAAACTCGGATACCGGAGCCTTGCACACCGGACAAGCGGTCGGATCCGTCGCACCTTCGTGGACATAGCCACAGACTTTGCATTTGAATTTCTTTGTAGCCATATTCCCTCCTTTATTTATTAGTCGACACACGTTTCATTCTTCGCGAAATGTTTCTTTGCATCACACAATAGTCTATCAAGGGTGCAAAGACATTCATCAGCAGGATAGAGAGCATCATCCCTTCCGGATAGCCGGGATTGAGCACGCGGATGATGATAGCCATCGCGCCAACCAGGAAACCGTAGATGTATTTACCCGTTTCCGTGCGTGCGGAAGTCACGGGGTCGGTGGCCATGAACACGGCACCGAAACAGAAACCGCCCAGCACCAGATGCTCATACCACGGCATGCTTGCCATAGCCGTGTCTATGCCCGAGGCATTGAACAGGCAGGCAACGACCGCACCTCCGACAAAGACGGAGAGCATCGTCTTCCAGCTGGCTATGCCCGTCCAGAGCAAGATGACGGCACCTATCAGGATGGCAATGACACTCGTCTCGCCGATGGAACCGGGGATGAGTCCCGTCACCATGTCCCAGGAAAAGGCGGGATAGGCATCGGCAGCCTCGGCCGTCGAAGCGACGCCCAGCGACGTGGCGGCCGTCATGCCGTCAACCGTCTGCCCCAGCCCGCAAATGCTGTCGGACGACACCCACACGGAGTCGCCGGACATCTTCGTCGGGTAGGCAAAGAAGAGGAATGCGCGTGCCATGAGGGCGACATTGAACACATTCATGCCCGTGCCGCCAAACACTTCCTTGACAAAGATGACAGCAAAGGCCGTGGCCAAAGCCAGCGTCCAGAGCGGGCACTCCACGGGAACTATCATCGGGATGAGAATGCCCGACACGAGGAAACCTTCCTGGATTTCCTCCTTTTTCCACTGAGCCACGATGAACTCAATGCCCAAGCCCACCACATAGGAAACCACTATTTTGGGCAGCACGGCAAGAAAGCCGTAGAGGAACATCTCCCAGAAACCGGCCGTGAGCGGGGTCTGCGTGAGGGCTGCCACGTGAGTGAAATGCTGATAGCCCACGTTGTACATGCCGAAAAGCAAGGCCGGCAACAAGGCTATGACAACCAGCGACATGATGCGCTTGCTGTCGATGGCGTCATGGATGTTCGTGCCCGTGCGCGACGTCGTGCGGGGCACGAACATGAACGACTCGAAACCCTCGAACACCGAGCGGAAGGCATGCAGACGGCCTCCCTCCTCGAAACGGGGCTTTATCTTGTCTAAATAGTTTCTTAGTCCTTTCATATTGATTAATCAGTGTATAGAGTTTGGTGTAACTTGACCGTCATTCGCCTTCGTTCTCACGGCGCAGGAGGTCGAGCCCCTCACGCACGATGCGCTGCAGCTCCAGCTTCGAGGAGTCGACAAACTCGCACAGGGCGAAGTCCTCGGGAGCCACTTCATAGATGCCCAGCGCCTCCATGCGGTCGATGTCGCCCGCCAGGATGGCCTTTATCAGATACTCGCCCAGAATGTCCATCGGGAGCACGCGGTCATACTCTCCCGACATAATCATGTGGCGTTCGCTGCCTTTCACACGGGCGTCGAGCGTGTATTCGCGTTTCCGTCCGAAGAGCCAGCTGAAGTAGGAATGACTGGTGCTGAAGTCTTTCAGGCGGGGCATAATCCAACCGAAGAACTCGTCCACGTCACTGCCGTCGGGAATGACGGTCACCTGCGTCGAGTGTGCGCCCAGAAAGCCGTCGGGCGTTGTGGGGCGTCCGGTGAGCACATTGCCATCGATGACACGGAGTGCACGTCCGCCCTCCGTGAGACGTCCGTCAAGCAGCGTCGAGAGTTGCGCCCCCACGGGCACGCGGCAATAGGCCGGTGTGGTCACTTCCGAACCGCCGAGCGCAATGACGCGGGTCAGGTCGACGTGCCCCGTGCGTGCCAGGCGGCCGATGAATATCACTTCTTCCGCACCCAGCGTCCACACCTGCTCTCCTTTATTAATCGGGTCGACATGGTGTATCTGCACCCCGACATTGCCTGCCGGATGAGGGCCGTCGAACACCGTCACCCGCACGCCTTTCGCACCGCGCAGGGCGGCACTCTGCTGGCGGGCGCTGATGCCCAGGCAGACGGGGGCCATGCGTGACAATGCGTCCAGACCGGACTGAAAATCGGCCTCCTGCCCTTTCAGGACGAACTCAAAGTCGGGAGCCAATGGTTTGGAATCAAAGGCCGACACGAAGATGGCCTTCGGACGGGAGTCGGGCGTGGCGGTGACGTCATACGGACGCTGCTGCAAAAAGGCAAACAGCCCGCTCTCCATCAACCACGACTTCACCTCATCCGCACTCATACGGGCCACATCGGCCGCTCCATGTTCCGCATAGACCTGCCGTTCGTCGGCCTCCACACGGATGCTCAACACGCGGCGCCGCTCTCCGCGGTCCACGCCCAGCACCTTGCCGCTCACCGGCGACACAAATTTCACTTCAGGATGGTTCTTGTCCACAAAAAGAGCCTCGCCGGCCTTCACACGGTCGCCCTCGCGCACCATGACCTTCGGCATCACCCCGACAAAGTCGGCAGGCATCAAGGCATACGTCCGTGCCGGCGGCACGTCCAGCAGCCGCGGCTCAGGTTTCCCTTTGAGGTTTATGTCAAGTCCCTTCCGTAGTTTGATAACATTTGCCATATAATACACTTTATTATAATACAGTTCTCTGTTACGAGCTAAAAAGTTCCCACAAATATAGGCATATTCTTTTCACAACCGACAAAATGTCGGCATAAATACAGGTTTTTTCCGTCCGTATGTGCGCTCACATGCGGACGGCGGCATCCGGTTGTCAAATCTTCGGCAGAAGCAGCCGCACGGGAGCACTCCTTCACGGCATCCGCACACGGAAAGGAGGGTGTCGGGAACGGACGCGCGGGGCGTGAAAAATGCGACCATACGCCGCTGAAAACGCGACCTATCGGAGTTAAAAATACGACCTATCGCAGTTCAAACTCCGATAGGTCGCATTTCTGACGGCGATAAGACGCATTTCCGGAGGCGTACAGGCACAGTTCCAAAGGCGCATGGGCTTCTTCAAGCGCCCGGTCTGGCCGATGGTTATGTTGGTAATTGCATTCATAAGCATCTATATTGTTGGATAATAAGTTCTTAAAATCATCCCGGCACGGCCTCTATGGCGGGCACGGGCGGAGTAGAGGGCGGGCAGGCACGGAAAGGAAGCCCGGGCCGGCTCCCCTTAAAGCCCCGCAGAAGCGGGTTGGTTGGTAATCTCCCAGCGTGCAGCGTCGGTGTAGGCGTTACACATCCGTTTGTATGTGCCGGGCACGGTGCTCAGCACGGGACGCGTGCCCGTCTGGTCGACGCGCCCCTCCTTCAGCAGGCCTTTCCGTTGGCCTGCAATCTGGAACAAACGTCGGTTTTGTTCTAAAACAAATGGAGGAAGCCTATATCTTCATAAGCTTCCTCCATCCGAAAATCTCACCGGTCATATACTCGGTGATGATTTGCTCTACGTCTTTAGGCTTCACCCGCTGCCGGATTATCTCCTCCAACAGTGCAAACATCCACACCGTGTGGAGCTGTATGTAAAATTCGGGAATCTCGATGTTCACTTCGGGATGCCGCTCTTTCATGGTCTGGAAATATTGCTTGACGAGCTTCGTCGAGCGCTCGGCAAAAGCCTCTTTGTAGTTTCCCAAGGATGACCCCTGCGCACGGAAGAACAAGAGCCGCAGCAAGGTGTTGTGTTTCGTGAGCAAGTTGACATACTCCTGCACGACATAGTGAAAATAGTCCTCCGAACGCATTTCCAGCACGTCCACCCCGGCTCGTCCGTGATGCTCGTCAAGCATCTGTTCGAGTGCCTCCACAGCCGGGTGCACAATGGCACAGAAAAGCGCGTCCTTGCTCTTGAAATAGTTGTAGATATTGCTCAGGCAGATGCCAGATGCCTGTGCGATGTCACGCATGGATGTCTTCTGGAATCCTCTCCGCAAGAACATAGCCCGTGCGGCAGTGAGCAGGTCTTTCTGTACGCTGTGTTTTAACGTTTGCATATATAAATATCTTCTTATGTGTTTACAAAAGTAAAAGCCATGCATCGTTCGGACAATACCTAAAAATGATGATTTTCCTCTTCACAAACCACGACTTATATATACTTTTGCAAGCACAATCTTGGATAAGAAGTTATGGAAGCTGATGAATACAGAACCCTGGCAAGCCCTGCCGAAGCCATCTACACAGAAAAGCGGAGCAAGTTTATTGCCATCGCTTTGCCCGTGTCCACACTGGAAGAAGTGAAAGCACGTCTGGAAGAACTCCAAAGAAAATACTACGACGCACGCCACGTGTGCTATGCCTACATGTTGGGGCATGAGCGCACAAACTTCCGTGCAAATGACAACGGAGAACCTTCCGGCACAGCCGGCAAACCCATCTTGGGACAAATCAACTCCAACGAACTGACCGACGTGCTGGTGGTCGTGGTGCGCTACTTTGGAGGCATCAAGCTGGGCACCAGCGGCCTCATCGTGGCCTATCGCACGGCTGCAGCCGAAGCACTGGCCGCAGCCACTTTCGTGGAGCGAACTGTGGACGACGAAGTGGAAGTAACTTTCGAATATCCTTTCTTGAACGATGTAATGCGGGTGGTAAAGGAAGAAAGCCCGACCATCGTGGCACAGACCTACGACATGGACTGTGTGATGCGGCTGCGCATTCGCCGCCGCTCCATGCTCCGCCTGCGTGAACGTCTTGGCAAGGTAGAGACGCTGCGCTTTAACGAGTAAAGAGGCAACTCAGGGATACAAGCCTGCACAAAAAAAGTGCACTGCAAGAAAGAGTTTGCAGCACACTTTTCTATTTCGTTTGAGAATAAAATGAATCAATCGCCTTCTGTGTAGCGGACAATGGTCTGTTCGCGATCCGGACCCACAGACACAATCTTAATGGGTGTGTCCAGCTCGGTTTCCAGGAAAGAAATGTAAGCGTTGAATTCTTCGGGGAATTCGTCTTCGCTCGTCATTTTCGACATGTTGGTTTTCCATCCCGGCATTTCCACATAGACAGGCTCCACACCTTCAGAGATGTCATAAGGGAAGTAATCAATTTCCTCACCGTTCACCTTGTAGGCCACACAAGCCTTCACGGTGTCAAAGCTATCGAGCACATCGCTCTTCATCATGATGAGCTGGGTAACACCGTTTATCATGATGGCATACTTCAACGCCACAAGGTCAATCCACCCGCAACGGCGTTCACGACCTGTCACTGCACCATATTCATGCCCGATGGCACGGATGGTATTACCCGTTTCGTCAAACAGTTCCGTAGGAAACGGGCCACTACCTACACGGGTACAATAGGCTTTGATAATGCCAAACACTTCACCAATCTTGTTTGGAGCCACACCCAAACCGGTACAAGCACCAGCACAGACGGTGTTGGAAGAAGTCACGAATGGATAAGAGCCGAAATCCACATCGAGCATCGTGCCCTGAGCACCTTCACACAACACAGATTTACCTTCCTTCAAAAAATTGTTTATCTCATGCTCGCTGTCGACCAAGTGGAACTGCTTCAAATATTCGATGCCCTCCATCCAGTCCTTTTCCAACTGTGTGATGTCATACTCGTAGTTTAAACTCTTGAGTATGCGTTCATGGCGAGCCTTGGCTACAGCATAGCGCTCTTTAAAATTCAGGAGGATGTCGCCCACACGAAGACCATTGCGACTCACCTTGTCAGTGTAAGTCGGGCCGATCCCCTTCCCTGTCGTTCCCACTTTGGCATCACCCTTGGCAGCTTCGTATGCCGCGTCGAGAATGCGATGTGTGGGCAGAATCAAGTGTGCCTTCTTTGATATGTGCAAACGTCCTTTCAAGTCGTGACCCGAAGCCTCGAGCACTTCGGCTTCAGCTTTGAATAAGGCAGGGTCGAGCACGACACCGTTGCCAATGATATTCACCTTGTCACCCTGGAAAATGCCCGAAGGTATGGAACGAAGCACATACTTCTGTCCCTCAAATTCCAGTGTATGACCCGCGTTCGGTCCGCCTTGGAAACGAGCTACTACATCATAATTCGGGGTCAAGACATCAACAACTTTTCCTTTGCCTTCATCTCCCCATTGGAGTCCTAACAAGACATCTACTTTCATATTTTTTTCTTTTTAGACTGTTATTGTTATTTCTTTTCTTTTTCTTGAATCTGCTTCCGCTTCCTCCGTGCAGCAGCGGCACACCGTCCACACGTTCCATATATATACAAGGAATAGTGTGACATCTGGAACTTCTTCAAATCGACTTGAGTTATGTCATGTTGCAGTTCCTCGTCTTGAAATTCAGATACTCGCCCGCACGTGGTGCAGATGAGGTGATGGTGTGTTTCGATGTTAAAGGATTTTTCGTATTGAGCAGTATTGCCAAAAACATGTTTGATGAGCAACTTGGCATCGAGCAGAAGCACGATGGTGTTATAGAGCGTGGCACGACTGACCCGGAAGTTTTCTTTCTTCAGCATGATGTCGTAAAGGGTCTCAATGTCAAAATGTCCGCCGATAGAATAAATAGCATCGAGTATGGCAAACCGTTCGGGTGTCTTGCGATGTTTGTTGATGCGAAGATACTCGATAAATATCTGTTTTACTCTATCTTTTACATTGTCCACGTTTGATAACATAAGGGTATTACACGCAAATGTACGCCTTTTCGATGAAACGAAGAAAAAACAAAGAAACAAAAAAGCTCCATTGCCGACCAGTCATCGAAGCAATGGAGCTTTTGATTATAATTCATATTCCAGTTTGATTTCTTCGTACAGACTATGCAGATGCTCGTCCGAGGCTTGTTTTAACAGTTTCAACCCCTTCAGAGCCTTACGTCCTTCAGCCTTCCCTTGTTGTACATACTTCACCAAGGAAGCGTAGACACAGCGACGCACAAAAGCGGAACCAGACTGAAGATCAGTCAACATCTGATCCAGATATTCATTCTCGGCCCGTTCGTTTAATGGCTGCCCACGCATAAACAGCCGTGCCAGAATGAGATAGCCGCAAGCGGCAAAGTATTCACGTCCGTCGGCTATCCACTCGAAAGCTTTCTCCGAAGCGTAGGGCAAATATTGAAACAAGTTTTGGCACGTAAGCTCGGCTATCTCCGGATAGTGCATATCCTCCACCCAGATGTCGGCTATCTCCGGATAAAAAGTGTCCAGAGGCTGAAGCATGGCTGCCAGAATCTTCGACTCGCGGATGTCTTCTTTCCACAGAGCTTGTGCCAGTTGATGGTTTTTCTCATAGCGGGAGGCTATCTCTTTAAGTCGAGGCACCTCCACGCCAAAGTTTATCTTATAGTCAAGCCCTTTGTCGCGCATGCTCTTTGACGTGACACCGTTCATCCCCATGCGAAACTGTGTCTTTATGTCTTTGAGCGTTTCCTGCAAATCCATGATGTCACTCGTTCCGATAGGGCAGGTTTGCATACTCTTCGCTGTAACGCAACATCTGTTCGGCATAGCCTTCGTCATAAGAAATGGTCACATCGGTGATGTTTCCATCCTTATCGATCACAGCAGTATAGACCGGATTGACAAAACCTTTGTAGGGTGCAAGGTGGAGCTTCTCGTAGCGAGCAAGCACTTCTCCGTGCAATTCCGGGTCGACTTTCACACCATAAGTCTCCACCAAGTCACGAGCTGCATTGAAATCACCTTCCGACTTGATGCGCTGTATCTCGGCCAAGAGCGTACCAAACAATCCGCGCAACTTCGCATAGTCGTTCACCTTCACATAAGTCTTACCATCTTTCTTGACGAATTCTACCACATTGTCAGCTTTCCCGTTCTCGTATGCCCAGCGGGCTATCAACTGACGGTTGCGCATGTGCGCTTCTTCAATGTTGTTACCCGGTTCGATGCGCACCAGTTGCGTCATCAGTCCGTTCATCATATAGCTGTAATATTCTGCCTTGTAAGCCTCGGCATCCGGTGTAAGTCCCAATTCCACCAATTTGGCATCGGGCAAATAATAGAGTCCGAAAAGGTCGGCACGTGTTTCTTCAATGGTCGAACCGTATGCTTTCAGGGCATCCTGGTCTACACCCGGCAATAATTGTCCGGAGCCATGGCCCAAGCACTCGTGCAAATCGGTGTGAAGGTCATCGGTGAGGTCGCCATATTTGTCCATCAGGGCACGCTCCACATCACTGTAAACAAACTCTTCGTTAAAACCGTTGCCGTGCGCAGCCTTGTTATAAGCATCCGTCAGGTTGCCAATCGTCACAGACTTCGAGCCATGCACGCTGCGAATCCAGTTTGAATTGGGCAAGTTAATGCCGATGGCTGTCGATGGATATAAATCACCTCCCAACATGGCAGCCGTGATGACTTTGGCAGAAATGCCGGTGACGGTGTCTTTCTTGAAACGATTGTCCACAGGAGAGTGTTCCTCAAACCACTTTGCATTGGCACTCAACTTCTGAGTACGCTGTGTGGCCTCCTCATCCTTGAAGTTTACGATAGACTCCCAGCTGGCTTTCAGCCCCAAGGGATCTCCATAGCTTTCGATAAAGCCGTTCACGAAATCCACTTTCGCGTTCTGCTCATTCACCCAAAGGATGGAATATTCGTCAAACGTCTTCAAATCACCCGTCGTGTAGAAGGCTATCAGCTTGTCGATAACAGCTTTCTGTTGGTCGTCCTCAGCCACGGTCTCAGCCTTGCGCAGCCAATAGATGATGCGCTCGATGGCTTTGCCATAGAGTCCGTCAACCTTCCACACTTTCTCATGGATTTTGCCATTCTTCTTCACCAGGCGACTGTTCATGCCAAACATCACCGGCATGGAGTCGGTCGGATTCTTCATCTTATTATAAAAAGCCTCAGCTTCAGCCTGCGTCACCCCTTCATAGTAGTTGGATGCCGAAGTCTGTATCAAATCCTCGCCCTCTGCCTGGTTTACACGCTTCTTCATGACATCCGGATTGAACATCACGGGAAACACCTCGTCACACAGCTGGTCCAATGTCTGTCCTTCAGCCAGAGGCAATTTGCCGGCATCCACACTTGCCAGCGCAGCTTTGAAGAATTCAGGCGTAAAGCCCGGCACAAACTTGTCTGACGCATAGTGGTGATGTATGCCATTTGAGAACCATACTCGTTTCAGATAGGTTTCCAAGTTGATGAAGCTCGTGTCCTGGCGATCGCCCTGATAGTCTGTATAGACCGTCTCCAGCATCTTACGGATAGTCAGGTTGTATTTCCCGTTTTGGTCATACAAGATGTCGCGTCCCTCCAGGGCTGCTTGCGAAAGATAATAGACCAACTCTTTTTGTTTCAATGTGAGCTTGTCGAAATCATTCACCTTGTAACGCAGAATCTGCAAATCAGCAAACTGCTCCACCGTGTAATCAAAGTCGTCAGCCGGCACTGTTTCTTTCCCGGAAGTGCCACAGGCTGTAAGCAACATCATTGTCATAGCCATTTGCAACATTGTTTTTTTCATAAATCCTTCTATATTTTTTGATTCACACAAAAAAGGTTTCCTGAAAAGTTCCCTTCTCAGTCCACACAATCCCATCGGGATAAGAGTCACGTCTGCTCTATCCCTAATAAGATTTGGACAAAAGGCCAACTTTTCAGGCAACCTTTTCTTATTCTCAACTTGTTGTTTTATTTGTTAGACTTTTCCAAGTGTCTGCGTCTATAATTCCGGGGTGTTTCACCCTTTATGCGATAAAACGCAGCATAAAAAGACTGGCGATTGGCAAAACCTACCATTGTGCTGATCTCTTCCACATTCTTATCCAAATAGCGACGATCAATCAACAAGTGTGCAGCTTCACGAATACGGTATTCATTGACCAAACAAGAGTAATTCATGCCAAAGCGCGAATTAATCACTGCTGATAAGTAACGAGTATTGGTTTTCAAGTCAGAAGCCAATTCCTTCGCTGAATAATCAGGGTCTTTATACTTCTTCTGAGCTACAATAATGTTTACAATCTTATCATACAGTTCATCCGCCAGCTCTGCACGAATCAAAGAACGATAAGCGGCATCCTTTTCTTTTTTTTCTCTAATGTTGTAAGGGCGTCTTACTTCTCCTCCTTCAACATCCTTCAGCGTTTTTGTCATAAGTTCTTGTAGTGATTTTTACGTTTGTGCTCTTTTCTTTGTGTCAACACAAAGTACACATATTTTTTCCTTTATTCAAAATCGGGTTAATCTTTTTTTTCAAAAAATATATTAACTACAGACAAGTATCTACAAAACAAGTATATAAATAACAACAAACCACACCGTCAGACCACTCTATCTCATTTTGTCTGGAATACAATATCTTGTTGAACTATTAGTGTAATCAAACTCTTATTTACGGGAGAGTCACGTCATAATCAATGACATATAGCTCATGGATGTTTTTGAAATGGAATATTACTTTCTTCTTTTCATTGACAAACAGCCCCTGACATAAGTTGCGCATTTTAAATATATATTAATTTTATTCATAAAACACAATAAGACTCCCGAAAATACCCATTAATCAATAATTAACAAAAAGAGTGCAAAGTTCCCAGATTTCCATAAATACGTTTAGACGGTTTTTTGTTGATTATAAAGAACGTATATAAACGAAAATGATATAAACAATCATGTTCCAAAGAGGATTAACAAGCCGAAATCAGTTTGTCAGGAAAGGGCCACCATTTCACCAAAGCACTGATTACATAATAAAAAAACACCAAGAAGTCTTGGAAAACCTCAAAACCAGTCTGTCTGAAACGTTCATAAAGAGAGTCTCCGAAAGAGATTTTTCTCTTGCCTCTTCTTCCTATTTATATATATCTTTGCGGGCACAGAATCAGACCTATCCATGCTACAAACCTTAAAAACATATTTCGGATATGGTTCTTTCAGACCACTCCAACAAGAGATTATAAGCAATGTGCTGGCACGCAAAGACACGCTGGTGCTGATGCCCACAGGCGGCGGAAAATCCATCTGTTACCAACTGCCGGCCTTGATGATGGAAGGGACAGCCGTCGTTGTGTCGCCTCTCATCTCCCTCATGAAAGATCAGGTGGAAGCCCTACGGGCTAACGGCATACCGGCTGCCACGCTCAACAGCGGCAACCCGGAAATGGAAAACGTTGCCATCCGGAAAGACTGCCTGCAAGGGCGCGTCAAGCTGCTATACATCTCCCCCGAACGCCTCCTTGCCGAAACAAACTTCCTCCTGAAAGACATACATGTGTCACTTTTCGCCATTGACGAAGCACACTGCATCTCGCAGTGGGGGCACGATTTCCGCCCGGAATACACGCAGCTCAGCGTGTTGCGCCAGGAATTTCCGGGCATCCCCATGATTGCGCTGACAGCCACGGCCGACAAAATCACCCGGCAAGACATCATAGAACAACTGCACCTGAAAGACCCAAGTGTGTTCATCTCCTCATTCGACCGGCCCAACCTGAACCTCACCGTGAAACGGAGCTATCAACAGAAAGAAAAATTGCGTGCCATCTTCGACTTCATTGAACAGCACAAAGGCCAATGCGGCATCATCTACTGCATGAGCCGGGACAACACCGAGCGGGTGGCCGCAGCCCTGAAACGGCACGGCCTCTCAGCCACAGCCTATCACGCCGGACTCAGCCCCAAGGCCCGCGACCGTGCACAGGAGGACTTCATCAACGACCGGGTGCAGGTGGTGTGTGCCACCATTGCCTTCGGCATGGGTATCGACAAGTCAAATGTACGTTGGATCATACACTACAACCTTCCAAAAAGTATTGAAAACTTTTACCAGGAAATCGGTCGCGCCGGACGCGACGGTCTGGAGAGTGATACCCTCCTGTTCTATTCGATGAGCGACATCATTCTGCTGTCGAAATTTGCACACGAAAGTTCGCAACGGGAAATCAACATGGACAAGCTGCACCGTATGCAGCAATATGCCGAGGCCGACATCTGCCGACGACGCATCTTGCTCAACTATTTCGGTGAAAACCGCGAATATGACTGCGGGCACTGCGATGTGTGTCTGAACCCGCCCCAACGCTTCGACGGAACCATTCTGGTACAAAAGGCGCTGAGCGCCATTGTGCGTGCCGAACAACGAATCAGCACACGGCTACTGGTGGACGTGCTCCGGGGCAATTTCACGCAGGAAATCATCGAAAACGGTTTTGACCGACTGAAAACATTCGGCGCAGGACGGGACGTCCCGGCACGCGACTGGCAGGACTATCTGCTCCAAATGCTCCAGCTGGGCTACTTCGAAATAGCCTATAATGAAAGCAACCATCTGAAAATGACCGAAAGCGGACGCAAGGTGCTCTACGGACAGGAGAAAGCCATGCTGGTGGTCATCAAGCGTGAGGAGCCCAAGGCCAAAAAGAAAAAAGCGACAAAACAAGAGAAAGAAGCCGGACGGCCCAACCTCCAGACCGGAACCGAACAAGAAAAGGACGACTTGTTTGAACTGCTTCGTGCTCACCGGAAAAAGCTGGCCGACGAACAGGGCTATCCTGCCTACATCGTGCTGTCAGACAAAGTGCTGCACCTGCTGTGCAACATACGTCCCACAACAGTGGAGGAGTTTGGCCAAATCAGCGGCATCGGAGATTTCAAGAAAGAAAAATACGGGAAAAGTTTCGTCTCTCTCATCAATCAGTACATAAAAGGTAAATAACTGAAAGACAACTTGTGAGCCAAGAATAAACAAACAAAGAAGCCCGCCCATGAGCGGACTCCTATCCGGCCGACCTTAGCATAGACTCGGCTCTTGCACGGAAAGGAGTCCGTCCGTGGGCGGGCTCTATGGGATGGTCGGGGCAGCATCTCTATCGCCCGGCCAAACCTCTGCTCACCCCGCCGTTAACGAAGCGGACGCAGGATGAATGTGAATGTGTAATCACCCAATGGCAAGAGATATTCCTGACGGGGCATTGCTCCCCAACTGTTGACACAGCCTAATCCCATCTGCACCTTGTCGATGCACCAGTTGGTGCAATCAGCCGGAGCGATGAGTTCAGAGTGGCGGTTGTTCTTGTCTTCTCCATCGTCGAGCTGAGCAACCGTGTAGTGCAGGGCCGATACAGACAGCGGAGCCTCGCCGCGCAATTCCAGTCCACGCCCGCCCTTTTCAGTCAATTTCCACCAGCGCACGTCGCACTTGTTGCCATTCTCCTGCGGACGGACATAGGAATAAAACTGTTCGGTCACTGTCTGCCGATAGATGCCCAAATCGGCGGCCGACTTGCGATCGGCATAATTCTCCATCGGGCCGCGACCATAATAAGTAATGTATTCCATCGACGCAGGCACTTGCAGTTGCATGCCGAAACGGGGCAACATCGGGCCGTCCACACCTTCGCCGTTCAGGGTCTGACACACCTTTATCGTGCCGCCCTGATAGAGCGTATAGGTCAAGTCCAACGTCACGGGCACTTGCTTCAGACGGTAGGTGGCTGCCAGACAGACACTGTCGGCTGCCTGACTGAGCACTTTCATCTCCTGCAATTCATAGCCGGGATTGCGCCATGCAGCCAGCCGTTTGTGCAGATTGGCTCCCATATCATTGTCGGTCGGAGCACGCCAGAAATTAGGCATCAGCTTGCTGCCCTCAGCCAGTTGCTCACATCCGTCCACAACATAATGGGTCAGGAAGCCATCCATGCGTCCAAAACTCCACTCACAGCCTTCGCCTTTCACCAGCAGACAGTCGGCCGACGTCTCATCGACCTCCAAAGCCGTGCGTGGATAGGACGAAACCGACGAAGCATCACCTGTCAACACACTTCCCAGCCATTCCTGCATGACGAATTGCTGCCTGGCAACAGCATGGCCGGCAGGAAGGAGCGGCTCTGCCTCTTTCAGGCGGACAGCCACATTCACCAACACTTCGTGTTCCGGAAGCATTTCCGACATCATCACCGGAATCGTAAACTCCTTCCGTTCACCCGGAGCGACGCCGTCCAAATCCGTATAGCCTACACATACCGGCATGCCGTCGACGAGGAGAGTCGACTCCAGCCGGTAATTGTCGAGCGTGCGGAAGTCATATTCATTATAAACTTCCACCCGTCCGGCAACCAAGTCGACAGGCTCCACCCACACTGATTGGTAAACGCGCTGCACCTCATAGGCATGAGGATTCCACGTGCGGTCGGGAGCAATGAGACCATTGTCACAGAAGTTCTGATCCATCTTGCTGTCATAGTCATTCCAGTCACCGGCATAGCCATAGAATGTCTGGCCGTCACGGTGCACCAATGCCGACTGATCAACGAAGTCCCAGATGAAGCCCCCTTGATATTTCGGATATTTCCGGACTAAATCCCAATACTCCTTGAAACCGCCTTCCGAATTTCCCATCGCGTGGGCATACTCGCACTGAATCAGCGGACGCGGGTCATCACCCTGTGCATAGCGCTCGCAACGGTCATAATCCAGATACATCGGGCAATAAATGTCTGTAAACTCATTCAAACGCGCCTGTTCATACTGGACAGGGCGCGAAGCATCTTCCGCCTTCAGCCAGCGGTAACACAACTCAAAGTTCGGGCCGAAACCAGCTTCATTGCCCAAAGACCAGATGATGACAGAAGGATGATTGAAATTGCGCTGTAAATTGCGCTGGTTACGTTGCAAATGGGCCAACTCATAATCGGTGCGTTTGGCAAGCGTCTCATTGCCATAACCCATGCCATGCGACTCGATGTTGGCCTCAGCAATGACATAGAGCCCATATTCGTCGCAGAGCTCATACCAATAGGGGTCGTCCGGATAGTGGCACGTACGCACGGCGTTAACGTTGAGTTCTTTCATGATGCGCACGTCTTGCAACATTCGTTCACGTGACACGACATAGCCCGTATTCGGATCCATCTCATGCCGGTTGACACCTTTTATCAATAACGGACGACCATTGACACAAAGCTGTCCGTCCTTGATTTCCACCTTCCGGAAGCCGACTTTCACAGGAATGACTTCCTTCACGTGCTGACCGTCAGCATACGTTGCCAGCAACGTATATAAATAAGGTGTCTCTGCTGTCCACTTCTTCGGATTGATCACGGGCATCTCCGCTTGTAGGTTTCTTTCTCCTTCCACTGCCGTTTCTGCCACCTGGCGGCCTTCGGCGTCGAGCAGACGGAGTTTCACATCGCCCCGTCCTTTCAGTTTAAGGCTCACCATCAAGCGGGCATCGCGATAGTCTGCATCAAGTTCGGGCGTAACACGAATATCCTCAATGCGCTTCTTTTCCCGAGCATACAAGTAACAATCACGCCCCACGCCGGCATAGCGGAAAAAGTCCTGATCCTCCAGATAAGAGCCGTCACACCAGCGAAAAGTCTGGAAAGCAATGAGGTTGTCTCCCTTCTGCAGATAGGGTGTCACATCAAACTCCGCCTCCAGCTTGCTGTCTTCACTATAGCCCACAAAACGACCGTTGACCCATAGATAGACATTCGAAGTCACTGAACCCAAATGGATGAGCACTTGTTTCCCGTGCCAATCATCGGGCACTCGAACCGTGCGGCGATAAGAGCCCACATGGTTTTCCTCCACTGGCACATGAGGTGGCTGATTCTTGAAATGCTCTCTCCACCCATACCCCGCATTGATATAAATGGGGTCGCCATATCCATTCAGTTCCCACACACCGGGTACAGGCATTGTGCCCCAAGTCGTGTCATCATAATCTGTGCGATAGAAATCCGTCGGACGCTCATCGGCATCCTTCACCCAGTGGAATTTCCATGGCCCGTTGAGAGACAAATAGTTTGGTTGGGAAACCGGGCAGCCCTCCAATGCGGCCTCCTCGTCAGAATAAGCAAAATAACTGCTGTGCATTGGAGAACGATTAATTTCATTCACTTCCGGATCTTGCCATTCATTAAAGGTCTGTGAACTTGCAGGCACGGCGCAACCCAGCAAAAGCAAGAATCCACATAACTTCATACGATTGTTCATGGTTTTATATAGTTCTTTAATGAAACTTCACACGGCAAGATAACAATTTCTACGGAAATGGACAGTATCGCAGCTTAGGAAAGTGGCTCTCTAATGAATATAAAAAAGGAAACAACCGGAATTTATATATGATCAAGTATCAGTTGAAAACGCTGGAACTTTGAAAAGAAGCCCGTCATTGACGTATGTTTTGTCAAAAACGGGCAACCTTTCTATGTCTTGATTTACATCAAACTCACGTTAATTTAATAACGGGTTTGAACTAACTTAAAAGCCTAAGAATGAAAAAAAGCCTTTCGCTTTTTCATCTTTTTTCTCACTTATTTTTAAAGTGCCATTTTCTAAAGCCTTTTTCACCGTTACTTCATCCATATTACGGAAGTTCTTATACTTTGCAGGATATCCTGTCACTGTGACAGATTTTATTTTTTTCTTTAATAAGCCACTACGCTTAATAATGGCTTGTTGCGTTTCGATCAAAACATCGCCATCGCCATTTGTTTTTAGAGCTTCACTGACAGCTGTGTTGATGCAGTTTTGTGTACCACCGGCACGCACTTTACGTGTTGGAACCAGTGTGTAAGTGATTTTTTTAGGCGAGACTTCAAAGTCTGCAATCGCAGCAGCTACTACAGGAGCTGTTACATCTCGTTGAGAAGCTGTCTTGTAAACTGTTGAGCATGAACTTAACGCAAGTGATGCGATGGCCAACGTAACAATTGATTTTTTCATAAAATTTTCGTTTTAAAGGCTCTATACTAAGAATGTTACATTCAGGAGCCCATTCTGAATGTAACCTAAATTAAATGTATAATTTGTTATCTTTTTAATATGTCAAAGCTAAATATCTTGCGAATTTATGTAACCTTTGAATTCCAATTGATAATCACCCTTTGATGGAACTTCAAAAACTAAATAACCACTCACTTTTGCATTGGGTTTTAATATTTTACGATTTAACCCTGTAACATCTAAGTCTTTAAATTTCCAATCTTCAAAACGAGTTTGGCGAACAATGGTTGCCTCCAGATGGACTTGATATTCAATGCCAGTCTGGTCTGTTATTTTAAAACATTCATAATCAATCGTATGATTTTCCGAATCTTTATTGGTAAATGTTATCTTAAGAACCATGAAACGTCCATATGTTGTGATGTCTCCAAACCGTTTTTTGTAATATTGCTTTTGGATTACATAATCATAAGGCGCTTGCAAATAAGCACTCTGCTGGGCTTGTATTGAAATATGGCTTAAAGCAAAGAATAACAATGACAAGAAGCAACAAACTAATTTATTCATGGTCAGTTGTTTATTTTCATTTTTCCATGTTTCCTCTGGAAAGTTAAAAACAAAAAGGTGTGGGAAACTGTATTGTTTATCCTAAAGCCAGGCTTCTCGCATTGCCTGTAGTATAGATAATACAATAGCTTCCCCACACCATTGAAATATAACTTGCCCATTAAGGAAGTATACAACAACTGACGTGGGTGCTATTGAATTATCTTCATACTACAATCAAATTTTGCGAGAATTTGGCTTTAGAAGATAAATTCAATAACACACCTTTTTTACCGAAATGCTTCCTGCCTAGAAAAAACTTTCTACAAGCGGAAAGTAAAAGCAAAGATATGTATTCTTTTGATAATATAAACCTGATGCAAGGTTTATTTTTCTCTGAAATGAGATTTTATTTCTGAAAGAGAACTACAAAACCCACCTTTAAATCTGTGACTCCGTGACTTCCTAATCTGTTCTCGGACGAACCTGAAACCGTGGTTGGCTACTTTTTAGGTTTCTATTGTTTTACTTGACAGTAAGTTGCGCTTAGTTGGCCTTCTTAATAAATTGGCGTCGATACCAAACAAAGCCCAG